>JACRAG010000506.1 GCA_016213455.1 Anaerolineae bacterium
AAAACCTGGCCCAAGCTGGAAGTGGAACCGCGCCGCTATCGCTTCCGCATGCTCAACGGCTGCAACGCGCGCTTCATCATCCTCAAATTAAGCGAGGAAGTGCCCATGTGGCAGATCGGCATCGAAGGCGGCTTCCTGGATCAACCCGTGGCGTTGGACGAGATCGTGATGAGCCCCGCCGAACGCGCGGATGTGATCATCGATTTCAGCGGCGTCCCCGAAGGCGCCGAGATCCTCCTGCTCAACCTCGGCCCGGATGAACCCTTCAAGGGCTTCAACCCGGACGGCACGCTGAGCGACGGCGACGGCGGGGTCCTTCCACCGTCTGACCCGGAAACCACCGGCAAGGTGATGAAATTTGTGGTCGTCCCGCTCAACGGGACAGACGCCAGCACCCCGCCCGACCAGCTGAAACTGCCCGCGCGCTCCCCGCTGGGACCAGCCAGCAACATCCGCACCGTGGCATTGATCGAAGAAATGTCCATGTACCTGGCGGAAGATGAATCTATCCCGGTGGCAGCCACGCTGGGGGTCAAGGACTCCTCCGGGCGGTTCATTGGCCGGATGTACAAAGACCCGGTCACGGAACAGATCAAGCTAAACGAAACCGAAATCTGGGAGATCCACAACTTCACCGCAGACGCCCATCCCATCCACATCCATGAGGTCATGTTCGAAGTGGTCAACCGGGAGAATTCTTTTGACGGCACGCTGCGCGAACCCGGCCCCACCGAGCAGGGCTTCAAAGACACGGTGACGGCTTACCCTGGCGAGATCACGCGCATCAAAGCCCGCTTCGATTACCCGGGACGCTATGTCTGGCACTGCCACATCGTCGAGCATGAAGACAATGAGATGATGCGTCCGCTGGATGTGATCTGATCCATCTTCCGGCAGGCCGGTCATTTCTTTTTACCAGACCATAAAAAAAGACCGCGGGCAGCTAAGCTGCCCGCGGCGTCCCCCGTATCCCCGGGTTAGTTGTCTTTCTTCTTCGGTTTTGGTTCCTTGGTCGGTTTCTTGCCGTGCGGTTCCGGCGTAGCCACCTGTTCTTCAATGGCTTTCTTCACATTGCCCCAGCCCATGCCGGAAGCGCGCATTGCGAAGATCTCGTCCACCGGCTTGCCGCTCATCGCCGCCAGTTCGTAGGCCAGGTCAATCTCGCCAAAGCCATAGCGTTGGCAGAACCAGCCCATGATTTCCTCGTACGGCACGCCCCATTTTGCAGCCAGGCTGGCGCCCTTGGGCTGTTCCCAGCCGGTCAGGTCACATCCGGCGCGCACGCCTGTTGGCGAAGGCTCCAGCGTGGCCGTCAACGACGGGGTCAATTCCGGCGTCAGCGTGCCTTCCAGGGTAGGCGTGGGCGTCAACGTCACGGTGGGGGTCAACGTGCCTTCCGCAGTCGGTGATGGGCTGAGCGTGGGCGTGACGGGCGTGGGGGTCTTGTCTTCATCCTCATCATCCAGCGCTTCAATCTCTCGGGCCAGCCAGCTGCCATCCTCCAGGATGGTGAAGCTCACGCTGACCACATCACCCACTGCCAGGTCGCCGTCAATTTCAGTCTCCGCGCCCACCAGCACCGTCTTCCCGCTGATCACCCAGCGATCCGCGGCGATGCTTTCCACCACGCCGCTGAAGCGCAGTTTCTCCTGGTCGTTGCGCGCATAGCTGATGCGGTCGGCCTGGTAGGTGCCGTCTGCCAGGATGCGCCCGCGCACGGCCACTTCGTCGCCAACCACAAAGCCGTTGGCCAGTTCAGCGCTGACGGTGATGGTCAACCCGCCCACCGTCCACTGATCGCCGGCGATGGCGAGGAGTTCACCCTGCGCATAGAATTCGTAACGCGCATCTTCGGGCGCGCCTTCGGCTTCCACCAGGGTGGCCTGCCCGGCGGTCAGCACCACCTGCACGTCATCGCGCGAGACAGCCACTTCACCGTGGTCAACAGCGAAGAAAGCGCCGTCGCCGTCATTCACCGCCACCCGGAAGGTGGTGCCATGCACTGCCGCCTGTCCGCTGGGGGTCAGCACGCGGTAATACGAGCCGCTGCCGCGCAGCGGGGTGACGGTGTGGGTGGTTTCGCCAGCCAGCTGAAGCAGTTCCAGCTGGACGGTACCGCCCCACTTTCCGGAGAGGTGTTCCACCACCACCAGTACATCCGGACCCAACTGCACCCGGCTGCCCTCATACAGAGTCAGGGTGGCATCGGATTCGACACGGGTGCGCAGCGCCTGTCCGGCGTGAATGCGCTGCCCGTCTTCGACCACCGCCCAATCGCCGGCATCGGCAGAGGAGGCCACTTCCACCACGCCCTGCACGCTGTCGATCACCGCGGCGCTGGCGCCAGCGGGGCGACCAAAGATCAGCACGCCTGCCAACACCACCAGGAAGGCAGCCATGGCAAAGCCCGCTGCGCCGATTCCACCCAGCAGCCAGGTCTTTTTGGGCGCTGACCGGCGGGGAGTGGTTTTCTGGGCATGCAAAACACTTTGCACGGCC
Source organism: Anaerolineae bacterium (assembly GCA_016213455.1). Lineage (GTDB taxonomy): Bacteria > Chloroflexota > Anaerolineae > Anaerolineales > Anaerolineaceae > Anaerolinea. Next base: position 2,500 of record JACRAG010000506.1, read on the forward strand.
TCGGCCTTCGCATGGCTGCGCCAGGCCGGGGCCTGGAGGGGATCGATCTCCGGCTGGCCGGCATCGCTCATCGCTGCTGCGGTTTCCACCTGGCTGCGCTGGAATTGGGCTTTGAGCGGATCAATTTCGGGCTGGCGCGTCTCGCGCATGGCCAAAGCCAGGCGAAGCAAATCCGCATCCGCGGCGCTCATGCCGGTCAGAACGCGCTCCAGCGGTTCACCGGCGAGGACGCGGTTCAAAGCCTGTTCAAACTGGTCGGGGTGATTGTCCATCATTTTCCTCCGTGGTCGTCAAAAGGTCCCGTAATGCCGCCAGACCACGCCGCTGCAGCCCCTTGACGGCATCCTCGCTGCGGTGCAGCACACGGGCCGTCTCTTGCAAGGACAGGTCGTCGATGAAGCGCATCACCAGCACGTCGCGCTGGTCACTGCCAATGCGCTGCAGCGCGGCTTGCAGCCGCTCCGCGGTCAGATTGGCTTCCACATGCGCCTCAGGCCGCTCACGTTGATCCGGTGCGCTTTCTACAAGCTGCTCCACGGGATGCGCGCCGCTTCGCCGGTAATGATCGATGGCGAGGTTGCGCGCGATCTGAAACAGCCAGGTACGGAAAGCCGCGCTGGTGGCGCGGTATCCCGGCAGCGCCTGAACCATCTTCAGGAATACGTCACCGGTCAAATCCTCCGCGGCGGCCTGGTCGCCGGTGGCATAAAACAGATAGCGAAACACACTCCGAAAATGCTCCTCGTAGAGCTTTCCGGCGGCCTCTCCACTGCCTTGCTGCGCACGGGCGATTAAGTCGGGTGAGTTGTCAAACGGCATGAATGATTGCGGACCTTTATGTTGTATGTAGTATTAAACGAACAACGGAGGAAAACGAGTCGTTTTCCTCCGTTGTTGTAACACAAATCCGGGCGCTGGATGGCATCCCTACAAAAATGAAAGCCTCAAGCCCAGCCCTGCTGCCTCATCCACGCTCCCAGGCCTTCCAGCCGTTCGCGCTGGCCCGCCGGGATTTCGCCATCTGCCTTTGGGCCAACGTTGAGCAGCAAATTTCCACCCTGCGCCACAATCTGCGCCAGGCTTTCCTGCAGCGCGGCTTGCCCCAGCAGGTGTTGATCGCCTTCGTTGCGGTTGTAACCAAAAGACGCGCCCAACCCGCGCGTGGACTCCCACTTCTTGGGCGGTGTTTTCTGGAATGTGCGGTATTCCGGGGTGATAAAATCGCTGTGCGAGGTGGATGGAGCCGCCGGGTTGTCGCCTTTCATCATCATCACCGCCAGCCCGCCAATCACCTTGAGCAGCAGGCGGCGTTTGAGCGAGCCAGGCGCGCCCAGGTCAAGCTGGCTGAAACGGTCGTTGACCACCCCCTGCGGGAAGCGGTTGTAGTAATCCGCCAGCAGGCGATTCAACGCCGGGCCGGGCGGGTAGCCGATGTCGTTCCACAGCACATCCGGTTGGTAGCGTTCGATCAATTCACGGTAATGCGCGTCCACATAGGCCGCGTATTCTCTGCCATAGGGCAGCCCGCCCAGCAGATCCGGAAAGTCGCGGATCGGTTCGGCGTTGAAGGTCCAATCCAGCCCGCCGGAATAATACACGCCAAAGCGCATACCGCGAGCCCGTACCGCCTGAGCCAGTTCGCCCACCAGGTCGCGCTGCGTGTGCCAGCCGACGATGCGCGGGTTGGGTGTGCGGCTGGGCCACAACAAAAAGCCGTCATGGTGCTTGGTGACAATCACCACATAACGCGCGCCGGCCCGCGCGAACAGATCTGCCCAATCGTTGGGGTCCCAGGCTGCTGCCGCCTCGGAGAACAGAGCTCCAAATCGCTCGTAAGGGAAATCGGCGCCGTATGTCTGGCGGTGATGGATCGCGGTGGGGCTGCCGGGGATGCGCAGTGAATTGCCATACCATTCGGCATACGGATTGTTGGCAAACCAGTAGGCCCAACCCTTCTCGGCGATGATCTGCGCCGGGTCGCCGGGGGTGGCGGCCCATCCGGGCACTGAATACGGCCCCCAGTGGATAAAAATACCCAGGCGGGCGTTGGCGAACCATTCCGGCATGGGGTGGCTGTCCAACGATTTTCGCGTCGCTTCATACACCATGCAATCCTCCTTGAGCGCTCGCCGTTCCGGGTAAGCGCAGCGGTACAACCGGCGCTTTTCTAAATCGATGATACGATTAAAGCACAAATCCATTTTTTGACGCGTTTTTCATGCCCTTTCGCCGCAACTTCACCCGGCTGGCTGCGTTAAAGGGATATCCTTTTTGTTTGGAGCCATCATGACCGCTTCCGCCCGTCTGACCGCCGATCTTCCGCAGCAGGTGCAGGCTGCCAGGGTCACCTGGGGGCGCACCCTGGGAATGCTCTTTGCGCGCACGCTGCTTTTCGCCGCCTTTCAAGCCCTGTTCGCCCTCGGCATGACCCTGGCTGGGTCAACCGCGGCCTGGGATGCGTCCAGCGCATGGTGGCCTGTCGCGGCGCTGCTGACCAACCTGGTTTGTATCGCGCTGCTCATCGTCCTTTTCCGCAGCGAGGGCAAGTCCTTCTGGTCGCTCTTCCGCGTCGAACCGGGCACCTGGCGCAAAGACATGCTTCCGCTGCTGCTCGCCCTGCTCATCACCGGACCGATCGGTTTCCTCCCCGGCACGCTGCTCAGCCAGGCGCTATACGGCGACCCGCAAGCCGCATCGCTGCTGATGATCCAGCCGCTGCCGCTTTGGGGCGCACTTCTCAGCATCCTCTTCCCGCTGACTATCATCTTCGCGGAAATTCCGCTGTATTTTGCCTATGTGCAGCCGCGCCTGGAGGCATTATCCGGCAGCCGCACGCTGGCGGTACTGCTGCCGGCGTTGATGCTCAGCCTGCAGCACGCCACCCTGCCACTGCGCTTTGACCCCGCCTTCATTATTTACCGTGCGTTCATGTTCCTGCTCTTCGCGCTGATGCTCAGCCTGCTGCTGCGCTGGCGTCCGCGCCTGCTGCCCTACTTTGTGATTGTGCACGGGCTGATGGACCTGTCGGTGGTGGTGTTTTTGTTTTAGCGTTTGACGGCGCGAGGCGGTGTCTTTTTTTCTCCGACCGGAGTAAATCCAGTTATACTCTCTTGCATATGTCGCGACGCACCCTCTTCATCACTCTCACCCTGGCGCTGCTGAGCATCACCGCCTTTGCGCTGACCCTGCGGGCCAACACCGCCGGCTCCGATAACATCGCCATGCTGGCTGTTTTCCAGCCTGACGAAGCTGTGCCGCTGCCTTACGTCTTCGACATGATCCGCGTGCTGCCCACGCTGAAAGAGACACTCTACAACTTCGCCTTCTACGAATACTACTTCTACGGCTTTCCCTATTTTGCCGTCTCCGCGCTGCTGCTCATCCCGGTCAAACTGGCCGGGCAGCTCGACAACATCCCCCTGGTGATGGGCCTGCTGCGCCAGGCAGTCAGCGTGCTGCCGGTGCTGCTCTCCATCCTGCTGGTGGTGTACCTGCAGACCGGCTTTCGCACCTGGAAAGCCGTGCCGCTCTTCCTGATCCTGGTTGCGCTGCCTGCCGTGGTCGAGAACAACCTGTGGTGGCACCCCGACGCGCTGGCCATCCTGCTCATCCTGATCGCGCTCTTCTTCCTGGAGCGCGACCAGCTGCGCCTCGGGCGCGGCTTTTACCTCTCCGCCGCCTTCGCCGGCTTTTCGGCAGGCACCAAGGGCATCGGTTTTTATTTCTTCCTGGCGGTGGGCACGGTCCTACTGATGGCGCTGATCCACAAAAAGGCCGGTTGGCGACGATTAATCCTCTCCGCGCTGGGCTATCTGCTGGTGATGGCCTTCGCTTACCTGGTGGCTAACCCCATCCTGGTGTACCCCGACGTGCGCCGCGCTTACTTCGGCATCATGGAACGCCAATCCGAGCTGCTGCGCCTGGGCTACGAGGTGGAATACGCGCGCGGTCTGGCTGCTGCCTGGCCCGACCTGACCGCCTTCTACGGCACCGCACCTTTCCTGCTGCTGGGGTGCGCCGCGGCGGTGTGGGGCGCGCTGCGCGGACCGCGCCGCCTGCTCGACACGCTGATCATCGCCTGGAGCATCCCCATCCTGGTGTTGATCTTCGGCATCATCCATTTCAAATTCCAGTATGCCCTGCCGGTGGCTCTGCCGCTGCTGAGCTGCCTGGTGCACTTCTTCCCCGACGGCGACACCCTGGGCAACCTGCGCCCAACGCAGGCGCTGAAAACGCGCCTGTTTGCCGCGCTGCAGGCCCTCACCGCGCTGGTGCTGGCGCAGCAGTTTGCCTTCTTTGCCCAAAACGCCTGGCGGCGCATAGACGAGGAGACGCACAAGGTGGAGAACAGCCCCAACATCCAGTTCTATGATGAGATCCGCACGCGCCTGGCGCCGCTCATCCCCGGCAGCTACCGCGTCTATCAGGACGTGCGCGTTTATTTGCCGCCTGTGCAGGGCTGGGAAACCGAAGGCATTTACGAAACCCTGGATTACGATTACATTCAGGCCGGCGACTTTGACATCCTGCTGTTGATGCAGCAGCGCATCTATGACTACCTCAACCCCGCCGTCACCGCCATCGACGCGGACCGGCTGGCGCGGGCGCGTGTCTTCTACCTGGACGCCAACCTGGCCCGCCTGCAGGGCTACAAGCTGATCTTCCGCGACTCCTTCGGGTTGATCTATGTCAGGGATGAACTGGCGGAAAAG
>JACRAG010000508.1 GCA_016213455.1 Anaerolineae bacterium
CTGAATGGGCAGTCTTTGACCAGTTTCACCGACCCGCGCGGGGTGGCGATTTTTGTGGAGTTTGCCGAGCTGGTGCGTAGAGAAGGTGAAGGCTATATCGATTATGTCTGGCAATGGAAGGATGACCCTGCACGGCTGGAGCCAAAGGAATCCTACGTAAAGGGTTTTGAACCCTGGGGCTGGGTAATTGGTACCGGACTTTACACCGATGATGTCAACACCGAAATTGCGCGTATCGAGCAGAGCCTGATCAATACCTCCCTGGCAATATCGGGGGCGGTGGTGCTGCTGCTGATTTTTGTGCTTCAACAAAGCCTGCGCATCGAGCGAGAACGCCAGGAAGTGTTGGATAACTTGCGCGATTCAACCGAGCGGTATCACAGCCTGGTGGAGGCTACCACAGAAGGGACGCTGTTGATTTTAGATCAGCGGTGCCGGTACGCCAACCCGATCTTTTTAGGTATGAGCGGGTATACAGCCCGTCAATTGGAATTTCTTGAACTGGCTGACCTGTTACCCCGTGAAGCTGATAACCAGGACATCTGGGATCGCCTTGAGCAGCTGGAAGGTGAATTAGCCGTAACCGGCGAGGCCTGTGAGGGGCTTTTGAGGCGGGCGGATGGTTCGCTGTTGGAGTGCATCCTGGCGGTCACCCCAATTGCCTTTGCCGGACAGCGCGGTTTGATTTTGCTGGTTCGGGACGTTGCTCGCCAGGTTACGCTTTTGGACGGGGAGGCCATTTTCCATGCTGCGCAGGCAGTTCCGGTGGGAATATTCCGCGCCAGAGCTGCACGCCGGGGCACCCTGGTAGAAATGAATCCGGCAGCGCGGGCGTTTTTTGGCGAGTCCCAACCGGGAAACGTGAGTGAATCCCGACCAGCCCTGGCAGATTTGTTCACCGATCAGAGTGAGTTTGAGGCGCTCTTACAAACCCTGCAAAACGGAGTGGAAGTAAGCGATCATATCCTTCATCTTGAGTCCAGCGCCGGAACAACCCGCTTTTTGGCCCTCTCAGCGCGATTGGTGCACGAGGAAGGCAGCCAGCATGCCATGATTGACGGTGTCCTGGAGGATGTGACTGTCGCCCGCAAACAGGAAGCCGCGCGTGAAGCGCTGATTGAACGTCTGCAAGCTTCACTGCTCTTCCTGCATGAACCCATCGCCAGCCTGGGACGCGATGCGGTGGTTTGCGAGATGAACACCAGTATTGGGCAGCTCGCGCGTTTGATGACAGAGCGCAACGTCACAGCGGCATTGGTCGCCAGCGAGGGTTCTACCATCATTGGCATTGTCACCGACCACGATCTGAGAGCCCGTGTCCTGGCTGAGAAAATTCCTCTCACTACACCCATCCAGACCATTATGAGCGCACCACTGACCAAAATCTCCGAAACAGCGCTTATCTATGAAGCTTTGATGCGCATGGAGGAAAAAGGAGTGCGTCATCTGGCTGTGCAAGATCGGGATGGTCAGATCGTCAGCGTGATTGATAACAAATCGTTGATACAGTTCCAACGGTATGGCCCGATTGTGCTTGCCCGCGAGATTTCGCGGGCTGCTTCTCCTGAAGAAGTCGCTCAATATGCCGGACGCACCCCTCCACTGGTCAAAACCCTGCTGGATAGCTCTGCCCGCCCCCGACATGTGACCAATATGCTGGCGTCCATGTGCGATTCGGTCACGGAACGGCTGGTTCAGTTGGCGATCGATGAACTGGGTACGCCGCCCGCAAATTTCGCATTTATCGCAATGGGCAGCCAGGGCCGCCAGGAACAAACCCTGGTCACCGACCAGGACAATGGGATTATTTATACACCCTCGCCGGAGGCTGACCCGGAGCAGGTGAGTGAGTATTTCCTGCATCTGGGCAAGCGAGTCTGCAATGGGTTGAACCAGGCCGGGTATTCGTTGTGCCGCGGTGGGGTGATGGCTGGCAATTCCCGTTGGTGTCGCTCGCTGCCAGAGTGGATCTCCGGTTTCAAGGAGTGGATTCACAAATCCGAGCCGCAAGAAATCATTGACCTGAGCATTTTCTTTGATTTTCGCACCGTTTACGGTGCAGCTGATCTGACGCATGAACTGCGCCGCGTCATCCACACCACCCTCGCAGATGATCCGGCATTCTTCCATTATTTCGCGCAAAACGCGTTGATGTTCAAGCCGCCTTTCCGGCTTCTGGGCAATCTCTACCTGAGCGGCGGGGCAACCGAGCATGCCGGGGAAATCAATCTGAAAGACGCGATGATGCCAATGGTCAGCTTTGCGCGTCTGTACGCCCTGCGTCATCAAATCAACCCAACCCATACCCTGGAACGCATCGAAGCCCTGACGGAACGAAATATCATCCTGCCCGCCAGCCGCGATGAAATCATCGCTTCCTATGACTTCTTGATGCAATTGCGCCTGCAAAACCAGATTGCTGCCATTCAAGCCGGGAGACAACCCTCGAATATCATCCACCCTGGAAAACTGGGCTATATCCAGCAGGAATTGCTAAAACAGGCTTTCGCCCAGATCGCGGCAGTGCAAAAGAAAATCAGCTACGACTTTTTGGGTGGGGTGTGAGAGGATTGTTGGCGCAATCTAAAACACAAGTTGGCGGTGAGATTCTGGGTGTTTTCATTAGGAAACGCGAGCTTCGAGAGCCGGCATGACCAAGTTTTGGCTGCACCAGCGATTTCGTATCACCGGTTCCTGAACTGGATTCGGGCAGTCGGACGACTTCCTGTCC
>JACRAG010000003.1 GCA_016213455.1 Anaerolineae bacterium
ACGCCCCAGGCGGGGATCATCTTTCAGATATTCGGCAGCGTACAGCGCCACCAGCACGCCGATCCCGGCGATGAGCAGCGAAAAGAGCAGGCCCAGGCCGTCCAGTCGCAGGCTGAGCGAAATCCCCAGTGTTGGCGCCCAGGCCAGGTCTTCGCGCAAAAAGGCACCAGCCTGCACAGCCGGAATCTGGAAGATCAGGTAGAGTGTGATTCCCGCGGCAAAAGTCGCAGGCAGCCAGGCGGTCGCGCGTGGAAGCCGGCGGAACAACCAGGGCAGGGCGGCGGTGAGCGCCGCGCCGGTCAGCAGTGTAGCCAGCATGTGACTATTATACCGGAAATATTGCTACACGCAATCAAATCCCGCACCAGCCTTATACAAACCTTGAGTTTTTTCAACCACCACGGCTGCTCCCAGATTGTTCGAACAGCCCGGCTCAATAGTTTGTCATTATTGACAATCTATAATTTTTATGCTTTAATAAATTGTCAATATCGACAATTTATTTGAGGATAACATGGGACGTAAAAGCCTGGAAAAAATTCGAACACAGCAGCTGCTGGATGCCTTTATCGCCTGCATTCCGGAAAACGGCGTGGATGGAACCAGCCTGGAAAAAATCGCCGAAAAAGCCGGCGTCACCCGCTCCATCATCCGCCATTACATCGGCAATCGAGAAGTATTGATTGCCGAATTGATCGACCATATCATCCAAACCAGCCTGGTTGAATTCGATCAGATCCTGAATGACCCCCAAAAAAGCATGGAGGAACGCCTCAATATCGCCCTTTTTGCCCCACGCGATAATTGGCAAACCGATAAGATCATCTTGAATGAACTGGTCAACGCAAAAGAACAATCCCCGGCGATTCAGAAACGAATCGCGGGCTTATTCGAAACCATGCTCGACCGGCTCACGATCACCCTTCACAAGGAAATGCCCCAGCGCAGCCGCGAAGCAGCGCAAGAGTTGGCCTATATCCTTTTCTGCATCTCCATGTCGCAAGACACCATGGTCTGGATGGGAATTTCGCCCTCCACAACTCGTTATGGACCATCGTTCGCAAATCAATTGATTCACACATATCTCGGAGCACCCTAAGCATGCTCGAAATTATCGGTATCACCCTCGGGCTCGCATTCGTCGATTGTTTGAACCCCGCGACCATCAGCACCATGGCGGTGCTGCTGCCCCTGGTCAAACGGATTGAACATGCCCTCTCTTTTCTGTTCAGCACCTACCTGGTGTACTTTTTGGGCGGATTGGCGTTATTCTATGGCTTTGACCGGTTGTTGAAAGACCGGTTATCCCAATTTGTGAATCAGCACAGTCTTTGGGTTTATTCCGGTGAGATCCTGCTTGGCATCCTCCTGACCGGGTTTGGCATCACCATGTGGCTCAAGAATCGCCGGACAGGACAAAACCAACCTGCCGATCCGGCAGCGGTAACAGGATTAAAATCCGTCCATCCATCCTACCTGTTCCTGTTTGGAATCATCTCCACCCTGAGCGACCTGCCCACCGCGCTTCCTTTGATTGCATTCATCGGGAAGATGGTTGACTTCAACCCTTCTCCCCTTTCCTTTTTTGGCCTGCTGTTAATTTACGTGCTCATCTATGTTGCTCCATTGATCGCGCTGTATGTCATTTTTCGCACGGTCAAGGTAAAGATTCAACCCTTCACCCACTGGTTCATCAACTTCATTCACAAATTCACACAGTACGCAATGGCGCCATTGCTGGTTGGTTTGGGCATCTGGGCCATCCTGGACGGATTTCAACGTTTCACGACAGGATGATCTCTGCCTGCAATCCGGTTAAGAGGTTGGTTAACCTGACAATCTTGTCCAATTTTCATGTAAAATCAAAGGGCTGGCTCCGAAGCCGATTGGTTGATTGCCGGCGACCCCTGATCAACCCACAACCTGCCCTACCATCCTTAATTTTGGTCCTTTCCATCTGGTATTACCATGCAAGCTGCTTATCTCAACTTACCCCCTGGTGAACTGGCGCAACGCGCCGAACGCTTGAAAGCCATGCTCGAACCCTGCACCCTCTGCCCGCGCGGCTGCAAAGCCAACCGCCTGAGCGGAAAACCTGGATTATGCAAAACCGGCGCCCATGCCTGGGTGGCGGGCTTTGAGGCGCACCACGGCGAGGAAGCCTGCATCAGCGGGTGGAAGGGCTCGGGGGTGGTGTTCTTCTCACGCTGCAGCCTGCACTGCGTTTACTGCCAGAACGCCGAACTCAGCCAGGCCTTTGATGGAAAAGAGCTGGATGCACCAGCATTGGCGGCTCTCTTTTTGCGCCTGCAGGCCGAAGGCTGCCACAACCTCAACCTGGTCACGCCTGGGCACGTCGCGGCGCAGATCGTTGAGGCGCTGGTGCTGGCGGTGCCGCAAGGGCTGACCCTGCCGCTGGTGTACAACACCTCCGGTTACGATTCGCTCGAAACGCTGGCCCTGCTGGACGGCATCGTGGACATCTACATGCCCGATCTGAAATACACCGACTCCAAATCCGCGCACATCTATTCCGGCGTCAAGAATTACCCCACGGTGAACCGCGCCGCGCTCAAAGAGATGCAGCGCCAGGTGGGCGATCTGCAGGTGGATGAGGATGGCCTGGCCCGGCGCGGCCTGCTGGTGCGCCACCTGGTGCTGCCCAACCGAATCGCCGGTTCGATAGCCGCGGCGCGCTTCCTGGCCGAAGAAATTTCGCCGCGCGTGCACGTCAACGTGATGGACCAGTACTGGCCGGCTCACCTGGCGCAGCAATTCCCGCCGCTCAACCGCAAGGTCACCGGCAAGGAAATGGCCGAAGCGCGTGAGGCGTTCCGCAATGCCGGCCTGATCCAGATGAACTGAGCGCAAACCAAGCATGCCCTGGGCGCAGAATTACGATCCACTGAACAACACGCTGCTCTCCACCCTGGCAGCCTTTCTGCCGGCGGCGCTGCTGCTGGTATGTCTGGGGCTGCTGCGCCTGCGCGCGCACGTCGCCGCACTGATCGGCCTGGGCGCCACGCTGCTGACCGCGGTGGGCGTGTTCCACATGCCACTGGGTATGGCCGGCGCCGCGGGCCTGTTTGGCGCAGCCTACGGACTGCTGCCCATCGGCTGGATCATCCTGAATGTCATTTCCTCTACCGCCTGACCGAAGAAAAAGGCCTGATGCAGGTGCTGCAAAACAGCCTGGCTGCCCTCACCCCTGACCGGCGTCTGCAGCTGGTGCTGGTAGCCTTCTGTTTTGGCGCATTCTTGGAAGGCGCAGCCGGATTTGGCACCCCGGTTGCTGTCACCGGCGCGCTGCTGGTGGGGTTGGGCTTTCCACCGCTGACCGCCGCCGGGCTGGCGCTGATCGCCAACACCGCTCCGGTGCCTTTCGCCGGGCTGGGCACCCCCATGATCGCCCTTTCGGCGGTGACCGGCCTGGATCTGCGCGCCCTCACCTGGACCACCGCGCTGCAGCTCAGCCTGTTTGATGTGCTGCTGCCCTTCTGGTTGGTGTGGGCTTTTGCCGGGCGCAAGGCCGCCTTTGAGGTCTGGCCGCCCCTGCTGGTCACCGGCTGCACCTTCGCCATCGCCCAGATCATCACCGCCGGGCTGCACGGCCCCTGGCTGGTGAACATTGTCAGCTCGCTGGCAGCCCTGGCGGCGCTGGCGCTCTTCCTGCGCGTCTGGAAACCCGCGCGCATCTTGCGCCTGCCCGGAGAAGCCCCCGCAGCACAGCAATCCCACACCCCGGCGGAGATGCGCCGCGCCTGGGCGCCCTGGGCGCTGCTCAGCGGACTGGTGTTTGTGTGGGGACTGCCGCAGGTGCGCGCCTTTCTGGACAGCTTCTCGCTGCTGCGCATTCCGGTGCCAGGATTGGATGGGCTGGCGCTGCGGGTTGTGCCCATCGCTGCCACACCGCGCCCCGAAGCCGCCGTGTTTGACCTGGCCTGGCTCTCCGCTTCAGGAACCGCCATCCTCATCGCTGCCGTGCTGGCCGGGCTGGGCCTGGGCTACCGCCTGCGCGAGCTGCCCGCGCGTTACGCCGCGGCCTTCAAGCAGGTGCGTTTCTCGCTGCTCACCATCGCCGCGATGATGGCGCTGGGCTTTGTGGCGCGCTACGCCGGGCTGGACGCCGCCATGGGTCTGGCCCTGGCAGGCACCGGCGCGCTCTACCCCTTCTTCGGCACCCTGCTGGGCTGGCTGGGCGTCTTCATCACCGGCTCCGACACCTCCTCCAACGTGCTCTTCGGCAGCCTGCAGCGAATCACCGCCGAGCGCCTGGGCTTCGACCCACTGGTGATGGCTTCGGCCAACAGCGCCGGCGGGGTGATGGGCAAAATGGTCAACGCGCAGAGTGTGGCCGTGGCAGGCGCGGCGGTGGGCATGACCGGCAAGGAAGGCGACATCCTGCGCTTTGTGTTCTTCCACAGCCTGGCGCTGGCCGCCCTGGTGGGCCTGGTGGTGCTGGGCATGGCCTATCTGTTCTAAACCATGAAAACCATCTCCTACACCACGGTACTGGATCTCTCGCACCCGTTGGATGCAGCAGCGCCGCGCTGGCCGGGCGACCCGCCCGTGCAGATCGAGCCTGCCGCCAGCCTGGAGCGCGACGGCTACCGGTTGAGCCGCGTCAGCCTGGGGGAGCATACCGGTACGCACCTCAACGCCCCGGCGCACTTCATCGACGGCGGCGCGACGCTGGACGCCATCTCTCCCGAGCGGCTGGTGCTGCCCGCCGCGCGGCTCGATTTCAGCGCCGCCTGCGCCGCCAACCCCGACGCGGTCTTCGGCCTGGCTGAATTGGCCGCCTGGGAAGCCCAACACGGGCCTTTCCCCGCCGGCGCATTGGCTTTGCTTCACACCGGCTGGCAGTCTCGCTGGCCCGACGCGCAGCGCTTCTTCAACCCCGACGAAGCGGGACGCCTGCACTTCCCCGGCTTTGGGCTGGATGCCGCCCGCCGGCTGCTGGAAGAGCGCGGCGCAGCCGGGCTGGGCAGCGATGCCCACGGCGTGGAGACTGGCCTGGACGAGACCTTTGCCGTCAACCGCCTGGCGCTTTCGCGCGGCGCGCTGGTGCTGGAAAACCTGTGCAACCTCGATCAACTGCCCGTCACCGGCGCCACCCTCCTCATCGGCGTCTTGCCGCTGCGCGGCGGCAGCGGCGCCCCGGCGCGCGTGCTGGCGCTGGTTTGATTCCCCGCGCGGGACAAAAACAACCTCCCCCACCGGTCTGGTGAGGGAGGTTGTTTTTTGATGTAGTTGGTGTGTTACTCGGTCATATCCTTGCGGCGCAGGATCAGGTACAGCCCCACCGCCACCAGGATGATCGGCCAGCCCTGACCGAAGTACTCCAGCGCCTTCAGGCCAGGTTCACCGGAGAGCAACAGCCCGCCGATGGTCGCCATGATGCCGCCGGGGATCAACGGCCACCAGACCAGCTTGCCGCGCGCGGTGTACAGCGAGAGCAGGGTGATCAGGAAGAAACCGCCCGCCAGCGAGAGCAGAACCGCCGCGCCTTCGGACTCGCCCTGCAGGTTGGCCATCGGGCCTTCCACCAGGTAAACGCCGGTCGCCAGCCCGGAGAGAATGCTGCCGGGGATGATCAGGCCGGTCGAGCGCATCAACATGCCCCAGACCAGGAAGAGTACGCCGGGCGCCAGCAGCACCAGGAAGCCGGGCAGGTCGAACAGGTTGGCTGCCAGGGACATCAGGCCGATGACGATCAGAATACCGCCCGCGATGTAAGCGTTCTTTTTGTTTTTGGGTTCGATTTGCGTGGACATGATTTACTCCTTCAATCCATCTATTTCATTGGGTATCGACAACCGTAAGGATACCCGGACAGGCCAAGTCGCGCATGTGCCAAACGTCAGCGGCGGGGTCACGCGCCAACCGTGACGGTCATGTGACCTTTTGGCTGCGCCGGCATCCAAAAAAGGCGATATTTTCTCCACCGGCAGGAGGAAACACGAACCTTCTTAAGATGGAGGGATGTCGTCAAAAATAGGGGTAAAATCATCACAACGTCCTTTTAGAGGTGGACCGTCATGATTATTGACCAGATTTTCTCTTCGTCTTTCCGCGTGGCAGCCCAGGCTTTGCTGAACCTGAAGCCGACCCGCCTGCCTCACCTTCCACCTCCAACGCCGGGCAGCCGCTACACGCTGTATTCACATGTGCCCTTTTGCGAGAGCCTGTGTCCCTACTGTTCGTTTAACCGCTTCATCCTCAACGAAAAAAGCGCCATCTCCTACTTCGGCAGCCTGCGTGACGAAATGCGCATGGTGGCGCGCCAGGGCTACCAGTTCGAGACGCTCTACATCGGCGGCGGCACCCCCACCGTCATGCTCGACGAGCTGGTCGAAACCATCGACCTGGCCCGCGACCTGTTTGACCTCAAGGAGGTCTCCTGCGAGACCAACCCCAATCATCTGGATGATAAACTGGTCGCCGCGCTGAGCAAACGCGTCCAGCGCCTGTCGGTGGGCGTGCAGAGCTTCGACGACGAGCTGCTCAAACGCGTCAACCGCTACGAGCGCTTTGGCTCAGGCGCCGAGACGCTGGCGCGCATTCAACAGGTGGCGGGCGCATTCGACTCGCTCAACGTGGACATGATCTTCAACTTCCCTGGTCAGGACGCGGATGCGATCAAGCGCGACATCGACATGGTCATCCAATCCGGCGCCAACCAGACCACCTTCTACCCGCTCATGTCGTCGCCCTCGGTCAATAAGAAACTCAATGCCAGCGTGGGCGAGGTCACCTACAACCAGGAAGCCGAATTTTACGAGATGATCGTCAAAGAGCTTTCGCGCGCCTACGAGCTTTCCACCGCGTGGACCTTCTCGCGCAAGGGCGGCGGGCTGATTGACGAGTACATCGTGGACAGCATGGAATATGTCGGCATCGGCTCCGGCTCGTTCAGCTACCTGGACGGCGCACTGTATGTCAACACCTTCTCCCTCGACACCTACCGCAAGATGGTCGGCTCGGGCAAGAACCCGGTGACCGGCAAGCGCCGCTTCAACAAAACCGACCAGATGCGCTACCGCTTTATGATGGAGCTGTTTGGCCTGCGGCTGGACAGGATGGCCTGGCTGAAAACCTTTGGCCTGTCCGTGGAGACCTGCCTGCCGCTGGAGATCACCTTCTTCAACGCCAACGGCGCCTTCGCTGAATACAACGAGCAGTACATCACCCTTTCGCCGCGCGGGCGCTACCTGCTGGTGGTGATGATGCGCGAATTCTTCTCCGGCATCAACCGCATCCGCGACCAGGCCCGCCAGGCTGTTCTGGAGGCTGACCGTGCAAAAAAGGACCAGCTACACCCTTCTTTTGAAACAAAAGCCTGAAGCTGACTGGGACGCATACCTGCTGGCCGAATCGGGGCTGCCTGGCTACGAGGCCGTGGCGTGGTACGGCGCG
>JACRAG010000515.1 GCA_016213455.1 Anaerolineae bacterium
CCAGTCATCTTGATCGAGCAGGCCCATTTCCCAGCTTGCCGGTTGGGCGGAAGACCAGGAACGGTCGTTTTCATCCCATACCGTCACCTGCCAGCTCACCCGCTGACGGCTGACAAGCGCTTCGCCGGCATAGGCAATCAGGTGAGTCTGGCTCGATGAAACCTTGCCGGTATCCCAAATCTTCCTTTCATCCGACTCCGCAACAATTCGATAAGCCGATTGACGCGCCCCGCGCCGGTCGGAAGATAACTTCCAACTCAGCCGGGGTTGCAACGTGCCCAGACCAATCGGGTTGTGCTTGAATTCACAACGCAAAGATCCAATATCCATGCTCGCATCCTTTTCGATTGTCAATATCCAACGCTGGAAAGCAATGGTGCACTTTCATCCATCATCAGAATGATCTTAATCTATTCCGACGATCCGACATCCTGCCGGCAGGTATTCATGAAACCGGCTCAGTCATTAGTATAGTACGGTTTTGATCTCCCTTGACTTGTGGACGCCCATCCATTATAGGTGTCAAGACTCCGTCAATTTCCAGAGGAAGCACAAGAAACATGGTAGAATTCTGTAACCGTATGACTAATTTGGTTATACGGTTACTGAAAGGAGAAATCATATGCCGCGAGCTTTCACAGATCAAGAAAAACAGGCGATCATCCGAAAGCTGCTTGACCAGGGCGGATTGTTATTTTCGACTGCCGGGTTGCAAAAGACGACCATCGAAGAGCTAGCCAGGTCGGCGGGGATCTCCAAAGCTGCCTTCTACCTTTTTTACCCATCCAAAGAGGCTCTGTTCATGGATGTGGTTGAACAGGCAGAGATTGAATTTCGGAAAGTCATCCTCCAGGCGCTGCGCCATTCCAGCGGCAGCCCGCGTTCGCGCTTATTGACCGTTTTAACGAAGGCCTACAGAACCTGGAAGGATATTCCGGTCCTGCGTTTTTTCACTTCGACCGATTATGAGCAGCTGACCCATCGCATCCCGGTCGACAAAATCCAGGAACATGTGCACAGCGATTTTACCTTCATGCAGGAATTCACCGCCACCTGCCATGCCGAAGGGATCCCGGTGGTGTGCGAACCGGACCAATTAACCGGTTTGCTCCTCACTCTGTTTATCACTGTGCTGCATGAAGATGATATGGGAGCGGGGCAATTGACACCATCGATTGACATTATTGTGGAACTGATCTCGGCTTTCTGCCTGGGAGAGATTGATCTCATGCGACCTGTGACCAGCCAACCCACCCTATTTTGAAAGATTAACCATGATGAATGCCATTGAAACCAATCAAATAAGTAAAAACTACGGAAACGTAAAAGCCGTCCAGCATCTATCGCTGCGGGTTTCCGAAGGTGAAATTTATGCCTTCCTTGGATTGAACGGCGCCGGAAAAACCACGACCATCCGCATGCTGCTGGGCATGATCAAGCCTTCTTCCGGCTCCGCGGTCGTGTTGGGCACCAAGGTGGGCTTGGGTCAAACCGAACCCTGGTCTCAAGTGGGTTACCTGGTCGAGAGTCCCCGCGCCTATCCGGAATTGACTGTGCGCGAAAACCTGGAAGTTTCACGGCGTTTGCACCCTGGCACGCCGCAAAACGCGGTCAGCGAGATGATTGAACGTCTCAGCCTGGCAGCATACGCCGATCGTCGCGCCGGGATCCTGTCACAGGGCAACGCCCAACGTTTGGGCCTGGCGAAAGCCTTACTGCATAAACCCCGCCTGTTGATCCTGGATGAACCAGCCAATGGGCTCGATCCCGCCGGCATCGTCGAAATCCGTGAACTCCTGTTGGATCTGACCAATCGACAAGGGATCACCGTATTCATGTCCAGCCACATTCTCGCTGAAGTAGCCCGCCTGGCGCAGCGCATCGGAATCATCCATGAAGGTTGCCTGGTGCAGGAGTTGGACAAAGCCGAGTTGGAACGCAATCGCATCCGGCAGTTAATTCTCAGCACGCGGAACCTCGAAAATGCCCGTGCGGTGCTATCGTCGCATGGCTATACGACAGAATCAATCCAGCAAGACAGCCTACTCCTCACCTCACCACAGGCCTTCAACCAGCCCGACCATATAGCCGAACTGTTGGTCCACGCTGGCGAGGCGCCAACCCGCCTGGTCGTTGAAGAGGAAGATCTGGAACAATACTTCCTACGCTTGATCGGTCTGAAGGGAGGAAACAATCATGCCTAACCTGAAAAACATGCTTTGGATCGAATTACGCAAAGCGCTCCGATCAAGGGTGCCTATCTTCACCACGTTGGGATTCTTGATCGTTCCGTTGGCCTGCTCCTTTTTGATGTTCATCTACAAAGACCCGGAGTTTGCCCGGCAGGCCGGGCTGGTCGGTGCAAAAGCCAACTTGATCGGCGGAGAAGCCACCTGGCCGTTTTATTTGAATATGTTTTCCCAGGCCATCGCCAGTGGCGGAATCATGCTGTACATTCTGATCATCGCCTGGGTCTTCGGGCGCGAATTTTCCGACGGAACCGCCAAAGACATGCTCTCCGTCCCCATTCCGCGCACCAGTTGGCTGTTAGCCAAATTCATCGTTGCAGGCGTCTGGTCGATAGCGGCAACGCTCCTCATCCTGTTCGTTGGCTTGATCCTGGGTGCCGCCATCGGCATGCCGGGTGGTTCACCAGAGGTGCTGGGGCGTGGGCTGCTGACCATCATCCTGACGGTCGGCCTGGTGCTGCTGGTTACCATCCCATTCGGCTTTTTTGCCAGCATCGGTCGGGGTTATCTCTTCCCATTAGGCATGGCTGTTTTGACCGTGGCGTTGGCCAACCTGGTGGCCTTGATCGGGTACGGAGAGGCGTTCCCCTGGGCTGTTCCCGCTTTGTTTGCCGGCATGGTTGGCCCGGAGACCCACCTGCAGCCCGCCAGCTACCTGTTGGTGATCGTCACGGGCGCGGCGGGCATGGCTCTCACCTTCGGGTGGTGGCTACGC
>JACRAG010000058.1 GCA_016213455.1 Anaerolineae bacterium
AACGCACCCTACCCAGACACGCGCGATGACATATGGGGTGGGTAGCGCGCGTCGATCATGGAGAAGGAAAACCCAACAAAAACGCCCGCGCGATGCGCGGGCGTCTGAGGTTGTAGATTCCCTCTTACTCGTACTTCAAAGCCAGCACCGGGATCATCGTCGCCGCGCGCAGGGCCGGGTACAACCCCGAAATCAAGCCCACCAGCGTGGCAAACACCAGCGCAAAAATCGGCAGCCAGGGGGCGATATAGGCCGCCTGCCCGGTCGACTCACCGCCAATTTGGGCCGCCTGGCTGGCGAGATAGCCCGCCGCCAGCAGGTTGATCACCTGCGCAGCCACCCAGGCCAGCACCACCCCGCCGATGCCGCCCACCAGTCCAATGCCGGCGGCCTCACCCAGGAAGATGCTCATCACATTGCGGTTGGTCGCGCCGATAGCCTTCATCAAGCCGATCTCGCGCGTGCGCTCCAGAATCGCCATGGTCATGGTGTTGGCAATGCCAATCGCCGCCACCAGCAGGGCAATCGCGCCGATGCCGCCAAACACGATCTGGATGATGGTGTAGAAGTTGTTGATGCCTTCCACAAAAGACTGCGGCGTGTAGGCCTGGTAGCCCATCTGCGTGATCTCCTCCGCCAGGCGGGTGGTGTCACGCGAGTCGGTGGCCTTGACCATGAACTGCTCGTAGCCTTCCTTGTTGCGGTTGATGCGCTTGCCCATGCCCCATTCGTTCCAGGCGGTCAGGTCATCCATACGCACCACCATGGCAAAGTCGGTCTCCGCGCGGCGCTCCTTGAGGATGCCCACAATGCGCACCGACACGGTCTTTTCCACCATCGTGCCGTCCTGCGTCCAGCGCTGCAAAATCAGGCGCACCTGCTGGCCCAACAGTTCGGGCTGTTCGGGCTGCGGCTGACCAGGCCGCCACATCGGGTCCGAAAAACTCTTGGCGGCGGTCTCGCCCATCAGGGCTTCGCCGCGCTTCAGGTCCAGCGTACCGTCCAGCAGCTCATAGCCCAGCTGCGAAAAGTCGGTCGTATCCATCGCGAAGGTGTACGGGTAGGTCTCCAACCGGCCGACCTTGATGCGCGCGCCCACCCGCATCGAATCACGCGCGATGACCGTCTGCACCCCTTCCATCGCGGCAATTTCTTCGCGCGCCTGGTTGGTGAGTTGTTTGATGTTCGAGGAGCCGTCAACCGAGCCTCCGCCTCCACCGCCGCCCATCATCACCGGACCCATGTCGTACTGGGGCATGACCGTGATCAGCGTCAGGTCGGCAATGCTGGCGAACTGCTGGGTGGCGTTGCGCTGCAAACCGGTAGCCAGCGCCACCAGCAGCACCACCGCCGCCGTGCCGATCACCACACCCACCGCCGTCAGCGCCACCCGCCCCTTGCGCCGGCTGAGGTTATAGAAGATCAAAGCCAACAGGTCAATCAGTCGCATTATCCACCTTTACCGCCGGAGGGCGCGGGAATCGGTTTGGAATCGGTCGGCGGCATGTTTTCGGAGGGAATGGGCATTTCCACAGGCAGTCCGCCCGGGTTGGTCACGCCGCTGTCCAGGCCAAACAGGCCTTTGAAGAAGCGCACCACTTTTTGCCAGAAGGTCTCTTCCACCACCGGCAGCGGCGCACCTTCCCCGGGGATCCCGCCTTCGCCCATGCCGGGGTCAATGATCATGGCTTCCTGCACCGTCAGCGTGATGGTGTCTTCGATCTGGCGCGGCTGGTTGAAGTCGTCGTTATAGTTGATGACCACATTCAGCACCAGTTCGCCCGGCTCCAGCGGGGTGATCATCGAATCGAGGGTGAAGAAACCGCCCGGATCCAGCGGACCCACCAGCGATGTGTTGTTTTCCACCGGCACGTTGGCGGTCGTGACCGTCAGGTTGCCCAACACTGCCTGTTTGCGCCCCAGGTTGACCACCTGCAGGGGAAGCTGCGCAGGCTGACCGGCAAAGATGGGACCCGGATCGCGGTAGAAGTTGACCTCCACCTGCGGAAGAGAGAAAACCAGCAGGGTGATCACCTGGTCATCCACCATGCGCGCGCCTTTGGGGTCGGTATAGACAAAGGAGAGCTTGAAGGTGTAAGCGCCCGGATTGGCCGAGACGTTGACGATCAACTGCGCGGTGGATTCCTTGTTGGCGCCCGCCGGCAGGTCGCCCAAGTACACCAGGTTGGAAGAACCCAGCGGGGCAAAGGTCGCCAGGTCGGCGCCGCTGCCCGAAACCCCGCCCGGCTGGGGCGTGCCGCTGGGATCGGGGGTCGCTCCGCCGCCCAGCACCAGGGTCACAGCGCGCGCGTCGGCGTTGCCCAGGTTTTTCACATTTACCTTCAACGCGAACTGTGAGCCAGGCTGCAGCGGAGACACATCCGTCTGGTAGGCGTCAATCACCAGCTGCGGGCGGAAAACCTGCGCCTGGGTGGGGGTGGGGGTCGCCACCGCCGCGCCCGAATAGACGCGCATCTGCAGGGTGATCGAGAAGGTTTCACTGTACGCCTGCCCATTGGAATCGGTGTAGGTCAGTTTGACCGGCACCGT
>JACRAG010000518.1 GCA_016213455.1 Anaerolineae bacterium
GAAACCGGTTCACTTGTGGTATAAATACGTCCATGGCAAGACCAATCGTGGCCCTCGTAGGGCGTCCCAATGTAGGTAAGAGTACGTTATTCAACCGCCTGGCAGGTGAACAGCTGGCGATTGTGGATGACACCCCCGGTACCACGCGTGACCGGATTTTTGCTTCTTCCGAGTGGAACGGCAGACCTTTTGATATCATCGACACGGGTGGTATTGATCCGACCGCGGCACGCGCCGGAAAAGATCCGCTTTCCATTGGCTCGGCAGATTTCATCAAAGATATTCGCACGCAGGCAGAGCTGGCGATCCAGGAATCGGACGCGGTTTTGTTCCTGGTGGACGCCGTATCCGGCCTGACTCCGGCTGACCGTGAGGTGGCGAGCATTCTACGCCGTTCGCAAAAAACCGTGGAGGGCAAGCCCTGGCCGCCGATTTTCCTGGTGGTCAACAAGGCTGACAGCAAAAACCTGCGCGGTATGGCTGCGGATTTTTATGAGTTGGGCATGGGCGAACCGTATGCCATCTCCGGGTTGCACGGCACTTCGACCGGCGACCTGCTGGATGACCTGGTGGCTTCCTTCCCTCCGGATGAGCAAGAGGGTGAGGATGACTCGGTCAAGATCGCTCTGGTGGGCAAGCCCAATGCGGGCAAGTCCAGCCTGCTCAACCGCCTGGTCGGGCAGGAGCGCTCCATCGTCAGCTCCATCCCCGGCACAACGCGGGATGCGGTTGATACCAAGATTAATTACAACGACCTGGAGATCACCCTGATCGACACGGCGGGCATTCGCCGGCGCGGCAAGGTTGAGCCGGGGGTTGAAAAATATTCTGTGATTCGCTCGATGCGCGCGATTGAACGCGCGGATGTGGCGCTGTTGATGATCGATGCCACCACCGGGATCACAGCCCAGGATACACACATTGCCGGCTTCATCCTGGAAGCGTGGAAGAGCACCGTTGTGTTGGTGAACAAATGGGATGCACTGGAAAAAGACAACTACACCATGCAGGAGTTCACTAAACGCATCCAGCATGAGCTGAACTTCATGGACTATGTGCCCATTCTGTTCATCTCGGCTTTGACCGGTCAGCGTGTGGACCAGGTGTTGCCAACGGCGCTGCGGGTTCAGGAAGAGCGGCTGGCGCGGCTTTCCACCGGACAGGTGAACCGCCTGGTGCAGGATGCGCAGGAGAAACACCAGCCAACCACCAAAGGCGGAAAATCGCTGCACATCTATTACGGCACGCAGGTGCGATCGGATCCGCCGACTTTCCTGCTCTTCTGCAACAATCCCAAGCTGGCGCATTTCTCTTACGTGCG
The DNA here is from genome assembly GCA_016213455.1 of Anaerolineae bacterium. GTDB lineage: Bacteria > Chloroflexota > Anaerolineae > Anaerolineales > Anaerolineaceae > Anaerolinea. Next base: position 1,322 of record JACRAG010000518.1, read on the forward strand.
CTTCCTCGAGAACACCTTCCGAAAGGCATACCCGTTTACCGGGACGCCCATTCGATTTGTTTTCAAAGCGCGATAAGTAAAGCTTTCCGTAGAAACAAGACACCCCGCGTCCTAGAACCGGGGTGTCTTGTTTATCGGAGGCAAGGGGTGCAGTCTCAGCGAAGTTGGATGCGCTGGTCCTGTTCGAGTACCTGCCGAAGCCCGGTCTCGAGGGGGGTGGAGGGATGGTAATTGAGCAGTTTTCCAGCCAGGCTGATATCGGCGCACAGGCGGCGCACGCCGCCTTCGTTGCGCGGGTTGTTGATGACTTCAGGGGAGCCGCCGGTGACGTCTATGGATAGGCGCACCAGCTCTTTGATGCTGGTTTCCACCCCGCTGCCCACGTTGATGACCTGCCGGTCCACGCCTTCGGCTGAGGCTGCCGCGGTCATGGCGTTGACCACATCGTTGACGTAAACATAATCACGGGTCTGGCTGCCATCCCCATGCATCACCAGGGTGCCGTTGTTGGCTGCCTGGCGCAGGAAGAAGGGGATGACCGGCGCATGGACTGGCGGCAGGTGCTGTCCGGGTCCGTAAGCATTGAACACGCGCAGCACCACGGTTTCGATGCCCCACAGGTTACCGATGGTGCGCACATCATATTCCGCGGATAATTTGGACACGGCGTAAGGCGAATGAGGGCGGGGAATGGCAGTCTCTGAGACCGGGATAGCGGTCTGTTCTCCATACACCGCGCCGGAGGAGATCAACACCACACGGCGCACGCCCACATCGCGCATGGCTTCCATCAGGGTCACGGTGCCGCCAACGTTGACGGTGTTGTATTCACGCGGGTAGAGCACTGATTCGGGCACAGAAACGCGCGCCGCGAGATGGTAGACGCAGTCCACATCTTGCAGCAGCGTCCATAGTTTGGGGCGGTCATTCACATCACCGCGGGTGAGTGAGACTTCAGGGATGAGGACATCCGGGTTGCCAGTGGAAAGATCGTCAATGCCACGTACGGAATGGCCTTCGCGCGCCAGCCGGTTGGCAAGCGCAGAACCGAGGAAACCTGCAGCGCCGGTGATTAAGAAACGCATTTAAGAACGATACCCTGTCTATCAATATTCGAAAAGGTGCCGCCTGGGTGACAACCGGCCCTACCATGACCATCGCTGGTTTAGAACAAACAGCGCCGGTGCAACTTGATCCGGCCTGTTGCTGCAATTATAGCACATGAGCTTTATCCCGTTTGAAAGGTGACAGACGGAACCATGCAGGGCTGAAGACAAAGAGTAGAATAAAGATAATTCAGGGAGATTTTGATGACAATTCAAAGGAGTTCCAATGAGCACGATCGATGATTTGAAAGCTGCATTTGCCGGGGAATCGCAAGCACACAGCAAATATCTCGCTTTTGCGAAGAAAGCCGAAGATGAAGGATATCCGCAGGCTGCCCGGTTGTTCCGGGCTGCTGCCGAAGCAGAATTGATCCATGCCCACAACCACCTGAAAGCCATGAATGGCATCGGCGCGACCGCCGATAACATCCAGGCTGCCATCAATGGCGAGAATTTTGAAGTGGTCAGCATGTACCCGCCTTACATCGAGGATGC
>JACRAG010000519.1 GCA_016213455.1 Anaerolineae bacterium
GATGCGCAGCCCGTCGCGCAGTTCGACCGAGGATTTGTTGTCGCCCTGACCCAACACGCGCGTGACATCCGCATGGCTGGTGAAGGCGCGCATCAGCTCGGTCGGCTGCTCATGCGCCACAACCAGGTCGAGATCGCCGACGGTTTCCTTCCAGCGGCGCAGGCTGCCGGCAGGTTCGGCGCGCAGTACGCCCGGTTGGGCGCGCAGCCATTCCAGCCAGCGGGTTGCGGCGCTGCGCGCTTTGAGCAGGGTCATGCGTTTGCTGCGTCCAGCCAGTGAGGCGATGCCTGCCAGGATGGCGGTTTCGGACTTTTCGCCCATGCCGGGCAATCCGCGCAGGCGACCGGCTTCCGCGGCAGCCTTGAGATCCGCCAGGTTCAACACGTCCAGCTCTTTCCAGAACAGGGCCACCTTTTTGGGGCCGACACCCGGCACCTGCAGCAGGTCCAGCAGCGATATCGGTACTTCGCTCTCCAGGTGTTCCAAAAACTCCAGGCGACCGGTATCCAGCAGTTCGGTGATCTTCTCGGAAATGGCTTTGCCGATGCCGGGCACGCTGGTCAACTCGCCGCGGGCAGCCAACGCAGAGACTTCCTCTCCCAGGCCACGCAGCGTTTCGGCAGTGCGCTCATAGGCGCGAACTTTGAAAACCAGCTCGTCCTGAATTTTCATCAGGTTGGCGATGCGGTCGAATACTTCTGCGAGTTCGAGGTTGGTCATTTTCATAGGATTAGATTACCACTTTTTGATATACTCTTCATCATCATGTCACGACCTTTGCTGCCTGCCAAAGCGGTTTATTTCTTCTTCTTCGCTGCCGGTGCAGCTCTGGTGCCGTTTTTACCCATCTTCTATAAAAACCTGGGCTTCAGCGGCTCTCAAATCGGTTTGCTCACGGCGTTCAGCCCCTTGATGACCATGATCGCCGCGCCGGTGTGGGGTGGGATCGCGGATGCGACCCGCCGCCATAAACAGGTGCTGTTTATCCTGGTTGGCGGGGGCATGCTTTCGGTGGCCTGGCTGTCGCAAATGCGCCAGTTTGGCTGGCTGGCTGCCGCCGCGGCTTCGCTGGCGTTCTTCGTTTCGCCGATCATCCCCTTGCTTGATGATTCCGTGCTGGCGCTGTTGGGCGAGCACCGGGCCGATTACGGCAAGCAGCGCATGTGGGGCGCGATCGGCTGGGGCGTATCCGCGCCGCTGGCGGGATGGGCAACGGAACGCATGGGAATGGGTTGGCCTTTTGGCGTGTACCTGGTGTGCATGACCGGCTTTCTGCTGGTTGCCACACGCCTGCAGGTGACCTCCGAGTCGGTGAAGCGCTCTTACTGGTCGGGTGTGCGGCTGCTGCTGGCAGACCGGCGCTGGATCATCTTTCTGGGGGTCATGTTCATCTCAGGCGCCGGGTCGATGGTCATCACCAATTTTCTATTCCTGTACCTGTCTGAACTCGGCGCGGGCGAGGCAGTGATGGGCGTGGCGCTTGCGGTGGGCACGCTGGGCGAAGTGCCCATGCTCTTTCTCTCGGGCTGGATGATCCGCAAGTGGGGGGCGCGGGGTGTGCTGGCGATCGGGCTGGCAGCCTATGTGCTGCGCGCATTTGGCCTGTCCATCGCCACCCAGCCCTGGCAGGCGCTGGCGCTGCAATTGCTGCACGGCTTGACCTTCTCTGCGGTGTGGGCGGCTTCGGTGTCGTATGCGCGGCAAATCGCCCCACGTGGTCTGGGCGCGACGGCGCAGGGTCTGGTCAGCAGCATGGTGATGGGGTTGAGCGGTATTGTAGGCTCGCTGGCGGGCGGTGTGCTGTTTGAGCGACTGGGCGGAGCCGGTCTGTTCCGCGTCAGCGCGCTGGCTGTGCTGGGCGGACTGGTGCTCTTCCTGGCTGCATGGAAAGCCATGCACGCCAGGCCCGTCGAAGGGCAGGCGTGACGCGCAATCCTGCTACAGGATTGCGCGCACCCAGATGAACGCTGTATAATGATCGTGAACGATAACGAGCTGACTATGGAGGAAGGTATGATCCCGAAACTGACTTTTGGACGAACAGGACATCAATCCACGCGCACCTTGTTTGGCGCAGCGGCGTTTTACCAGGTTTCTCAGGCTGAGGCAGACCGCACCATGGAGCTGGTGCTCGAATCCGGCATCAATCACATCGATACAGCCGCTTCTTACGGTGATTCGGAAATTCGTTTGGGCCCCTGGATTGCGAAATATCGGCAAAAATTTTTCCTCGCCACCAAAACGGGCGACCGCACCTATCAGGATGCCAAGGTTTCCATCCACCGCTCGCTCGAACGGCTCAAAACAGACCATGTGGATCTGCTGCAGCTGCACGCTGTGATTGAAGACGAAGAATTGGCGCAGGTGATGGGCCCCGGCGGTGCGTTGGAAGCCGCGGTGGAAGCCCGCCAGCAGGGCCTGGTGCGCTTCATCGGCATCACCAGCCACACGCTGCACGCCCCGGTCATTCACATGAACGCACTCAGCCAGTTTGACTTTGCCTCCGTGCTGCTGCCGTGGAACTTTATGCTGGCGCAGAACCCGCAGTACCGCGCCGATTTCCAGGCGCTGGAGAAGATCTGCCAGGAGAAGAACGTCGCCATGCAGATTATCAAGACTGCACAGCGCCGCGCGTATCATGAGAATGAGCACACCCACGCCACCTGGTACAAGCCCTTCGAAGATCCCAAAGCGCTGGCATTGGTCATCCGTTGGGCAATGGGGCAGGAAGGCAAGTTCATCAACACCGCCGGCGATATCGGCATCCTGCCGACCATCATCGAAACGGCGCAGAATTTCACCGGCGCACCGAGTGACGAAGAAATGGAAGCCATGATCCGCGAGCAGCAAGCTACTCCGCTCTGGGCTTAGTTTGCTCGAATTATCGCACCGCATAGCAAAGAGGCTGCCCCTTCGGACAGCCTCTTTTTCGTCATCAGGTGATCGTTATGGTCGGATGATCGCCGGCAGGAAGACTTTGTAGCCCTTATTTCCCATCAGCGCGAACTCGCTGGGGCCGGTTGCCTGGATGGTGAAGGTAATCGCGTCGTTTTCGAGGTCGCGGTCGACGATGCCAATCCCTACGGTGCTCCAGACCGATCCGGTCCAGGCTGCCACGGTGAAGGTGGATTCGTTCCAGCCATTACCGTTGTATTCCATTTCGACGGAGACCGGCAATACGAAGCTGTAGGTGGGTTGCAGGACCCCGTTGACGTACACCTGCAGGGTGAAATTGACCGCAAACTTCATGCCATCCGGTGGGTTGAGCAGCGAGTTGCGCACGAGCCCGGGTTCAAGCGGAGGAATTTCAGTATAGACCAGGACAATCGTCTCGGAAACGGCGCCTGCCGGGACGGTGATGGTGGTGGTGACAGGTTTACCGTCCATCACGCTGTGGTACGTTAGTGTGCCACCAGCCGGGGTGATTTCTTCGCTGGCGCTGCCGGTGACGATCTTTTGGGTGATCGGCGTGGCGCTGCTGGTAGTGTAATTGGCGTTGCCGGCGTATGTGGCGGTGACGGTGTGGTTGCCCAGCGTGAGGAGCGAAGTTTCGGCGCTGACGGCTGTGCCGCTGACCAGGGTGACCGGGCTGCCAAAGGGTGAACCGTCAATATAGAATTGGACCGTGCCCGCGGGAGTTCCGCCGCCTGGCGAAAGC
>JACRAG010000059.1 GCA_016213455.1 Anaerolineae bacterium
ATGTCAAAAATCAATGAAGATTTTCCCGAACCAGAGACGCCGGTGACCGCCACCAGCAAGCCGAGGGGAATGCGGACGGTCAAGTCCTTCAGGTTGAACTGGCGCGCGCCGTAAATGGTCAGCGCTTTACCGTTTGGCGACCGTCTTTGCTCCGGCACCGGAACCGTCTGCGCGCCCGCCAGGAAAGCGCCGGTCAGCGAACCAGCCGTCCGGGCCACTTCCGCGGGGCTTCCCGCCGCGATGACTTGCCCGCCATGCTTCCCCGCGCCCGGTCCCACATCCACCAGGTAATCCGCATGTTTGATCAGCTCCAGGTCGTGCTCCACCACCAGAACCGTGTTACCCAGGTCGCGCAGCCGGCGCAGCACGCCGATCAGGTGCTGCGTATCGCGCTGGTGCAAACCGATCGTCGGCTCATCCAGCACGTACAGGACGCCCGTCAGCCCCGACCCGAGCAGCGATGCCAGCCGCAGCCGCTGCGCTTCGCCCGCAGACAACGTCGGCGAAGAGCGTTCCAGGGTCAGGTAACCCACCCCCACTTCCAGCAGACGCCCGATGCGCTCGTTCAGATCATCCAGAATGGGCTGGGCAACCCGCATTTCCTCCCCAGGCAGCGCCGCAGGCAGGCGTTTCAGCCAGGCAGCCAGGTCATTCAATGGCAGGTGCGAAACCGTCACGATGGAGTCACCCGCCACGGTCACGACCCTGCTTTCCGCGCGCAGGCGCGTCCCACCACAGTCCGGGCAGGACTGCACCGAGAAATATTGCTCCAATTTCTCGCGGTAAGCCGCGTTGGCGGCATGATCATCATAACGGCGCATCAGGTTGGTGACCACCCCTTCAAAATGCCCCTGGGCATTGGTCACCGCAGGTTTGATGTCCGGGTAGTGACGCCGAAATTGCGCGCTATCCGTTCCGTAAAGCAGCAGATCTCGTTCAACCGGGGTGTATTCTTTGATCAATTGGTTGGGATCAAAGGTAAAACCATAATAGGCCCCGGCGTTTTTCAAGATCTGGCTGTAATGGTTCATATGGAATTCCTCCCATCCGCTGATCGCGTTCTGCGGGATGCTGCGGTTTTCATCCACCAGCCGGTTCACAATCACCTGCCTGACCACACCCAACCCGGTGCAGGTCGGGCAGGCCCCGGCAGGTTTATTGAAGGAGAAATTGACCATACCCATTTCCGGCACAGCCTTCCCACAGTGCGGGCACGGGAAGGAGGAGTCGCTGGCTTCGTCCGATTCCTCCTGCCAATCCTCCGAGCCGCTCTCGAAACGGGACGGCGGGACATCCATGCCGCATGCCGGGCAGGGGCGGTGTCCCAGGCGGGCATACAGCACTCGCAAGTAGGTGAAAATTTCCGTCGCAGTGCCCACCGTCGAACGTGGGCTGTGATTGGTCAGGTGCTGGTCCACGCTGATCGAAGGCGATAAACCCGTGATCGAATCCACCGGGGGACGGGAAAGGCCGTCCGTCACCAGGCCGAGCGATTCCATGTACTGCCGTTGACCTTCTTTGTGCAGGATGTCAAATGCCAGGGTCGATTTTCCTGATCCGGACAAACCCGTCAGAACCACAAGCTGGTTCTTGGGAATATCCAGGTTCACGTTTTTCAAGTTATGCAGCCGGGCGTTGCGAATACTGATTTGTGAATTCATAGTGCTCCTCAAATTAATAAGATGGCATAAAAACTGCGCTTCATTGGAGCGCAGCGATCTTGGGTGGGTGAACCCCACAACTTAATTTTATAACCCTGGTGTGCAAGTGGAGAGTTTAGATTTCTTTGGTTGAATGGCAGGCGGAAATATGCTCATCGATCAGGCGAAACACCTGATTCGCCATTTCTTGATGGCTGAGCAGGCTGGACAACCAGCGGTCGGCTGCCGAGAAAATATCCTCGTCCGCATCAGGCGTATCCAGAACCTGCCCGAGGTCAGCCGTCTGTCCTGCGTCCAGGCGAAGGAACATGCGCAGGATGGCCATGTGGCTGTAACCGGCCTGGCACAGCAGACGGATCACCCGCAGCCTGCCGATTTCCGCCGAACCATACTGCCGGTATCCATTCTGGGGGTTTCGCGGCACGCAGATCAGCCCATTACGTTCCCAATTGCGCAGCTTATCCAGGCTGGCGCCCAACAGTTCAGCCGCCTCGCCAATCGACCATACCCCTGGCGTGGATTCAGATTGCAGCCCTTGTGCCCAGCGCTCCAACTGCATCACCGCTTTATGCGCATGATCCAACTCGACCTGCACCAGCGCTTGATAGGCAGCGGCCTGGCTCCTTGCACCCTCCCAGTCGTCAGCCACTGCCCGCAGGATAATTTCCAGTCCAGCGTTGCGCAGTGCTTTCCCCGGATAAACCGCAGCATAGATCGTACGCGCCAGGCGAAGACAGTCCAGGTGCCGGCGGTTAAACCGCCGGTAGCCGGTGGGTGTACGCTCCACCGGCGGGATCAACCCCCAGGTCTCATACAATCGCACTGTGTTGGGGTGAATCCCCACAGCGCGAGCCAGATCCGAAGTACGCAGATATTCCATCGCTTTGATCGGTATTCCCCTTTACGGCTGGCGCTCTATCATCGAAACAAGGCTTGTACCCATTCTCGCTCAGCAATGGCTGAACCGCGATCGATAGAGCGACTCGCCAGTTGATCGAACTGCCGCGCCAGATCTTGCGCTTCATCCATTTTACCTTGAGCCCACAAAACAGCGACCTCTGCACGCAGCATCGAATGTTTTTCCACCAATGCGCCTTTTGCCGCAGACAGGTAGGACTGGGCGGACGTCGCATCTTGCCGGTGCGCCGCTAGGAAAAAGGCGTTTTCCAAAGAAATGGCCTTCTTGAACACGTCGGGCAGCTCTTCTGTGTGTTGACTCAGGCTCAACAAGGTCTGTTCAGCTTGCTGGATGTCGCCCCTGTCCAGCAGGTGATAATACACAATCAGTTGAGCGCTCGTATTCATCAAAGGTGTGCCTTTCAATGCGCTCAGCCTTGCCAGAATCGCCGCCGTATAATCCCGGGGTCGCGTACCTTGCATGGATTCAGCTTGCAGGATGAAAAACAAGGCACGCTGTTCACCCTCCTCACCGCCGCGCAACATGGAAAGAATCTGGGCGCCGTCGGTCATGAAGCCGGAAGTCTTGCCCGGAAAGATGGTGACCACAAAAATGGCCAGTGAGGTGATGCCAAAGATGAAGCTGGCAAACCCCCAAAAAGTTCCGGACAACCACAGTGCATGGACCAACAGCCCAATCAATCCACTCACCAGGCTGACCAAGGGACCGCCAGCCGTCATCACCAGCAGCTGCGTTCGCAGATTATCTGTCTTCACCGGCATGCAAGCCGCCAGCCCACCAGCCAAAGCCAGGTTGGTGTTCCATCCAAACTGGAGACCGGAAGCCGTCCTCACAATTTTGAACGGGCCGGAAAT
>JACRAG010000520.1 GCA_016213455.1 Anaerolineae bacterium
CGGGATACGCTTCAAGGGTATTCCTTCTGGACATGAATTTACCTCGCTGGTGAATACTCTGCTGATCGTCTCGCGCAGAGAATCCGGACTGTCGGCTGACACCAGACAATTCCTGAAAGAATTAACCCAGCCGATTCATCTGCAGGTTTTCGTGACCCCAACGTGCCCTTATTGCCCGCGGGCGGTCATCCTGGCGCATCAAATGGCGCTGGAGTCTCCATTGGTGGAGGCGGAGATGGTCGAGGCGATGGAATTCCCTGAATTGTCTGATCGATTTAATGTTTCCGGGGTGCCTCAGACCACAATCAACCAGGGTGCGGTGAATGTTGTGGGGGCCGCACCAGAGAGTCAATTGGTTCAACAGATCAAACAGGCATTGTCGGCCAATTGAGTGCATGGGGAGGAAATGCATGGAAACTATAACGACCTGGAAGGACGGGATGGCATTTGACGGTCTTGCAAAGGGCAGCGGGTTCTCCCTGTCCCTGGATTCGGCTGTTGAGCATGGCGGAGAAAACACCGGTTTTCGGCCGTTGGAACTGCTGTTGGTGGGTTTGAGCGGCTGTACAGCCATGGATGTGATCTCGATCCTCAAGAAGAAGAAACAGGACATTCAGCATTTTGAAGTGAAAGCGTATGCTGACCGCGCTGGCGACCACCCGAGGGTGTTTACCCACATCATGCTCGAATTCATCGTGGACGGTGTGGATATTGACCGGGCCGCGGTTGAGCGGGCGGTTGAGCTGTCATCAACCAAGTATTGTTCGGCGCAAGCGATGTTGGGCAAAGCCGTTCCGATTGAACATCGGATCATCATCAACGGAGAATAAATCATCGGGCCAGGCTGATCAGCCTGGCCCGGATTATTTAATCTGCAGTTTGCGGGATCATGTCATGATCCGGCAAACTGGTTTCCACATTCCGGATCATGGGGTTGATGTATAAGAAGAACGAGATGAAGACGATCATCACACCGCTGATGGACATGATGGCAGCCATGCCGGCGCCAGGACCGACGCCGGTTATTCCGCCAAAAATGCGGGAGAGTGCGGAGGTGTCCACTCTCATGGCAGGTTCAAAAACCCGATCTGCCAGCGGACCGGCGACAAGCATGGCGACCGGCGCGGTGATTTGCGCAATCATACGCCGGACCGAAAAGACGCGGCCCTGCAGGTCTGGGGGGACTTTGGATTGCCAGATGGCTTGATTGGAGCTGTTGATGATCGGGCCAAAAAACAGGCAGAAAAAGTTGGCGATCAACCAGCCCGGAATGCCGAAATTGAAGCCGAAGAGGAATTGACCGAGCAAGCCCGAAAGCAACCATCCGAATACCACGCCATGGATCCGCCGTTTGGGTCCTCCCCAGGCGGATATGATCAGGCTGCCGGCGATACCGCCTGCTGAACCCAGGGTCTGCACAAGTCCCAGGATTTGAGCATTGTCTCCGGTGCGGGCCAGGATCATGGGGGTTGATAGCGTTCCGGAAATGGTTGCCATCAGATTACCAAAAAAGAAGATCATCTGTAGTCCAAGGAGAGCCGGGCGGGCGAGGATATAGCGGAAACCGTACAGTGATTCCTGCCAGATGTTGCCACGACTCTTTTTTCCTTCTTCAGAAACCGGTATCGGCGGCAGTTTGATGATAATCAATGCCAACACGGCCAAAACAAACGTGACGATGTCGATGATCAAAATGCTTGATATGCCAATCAGGCCGATAAATGTACCTGCCAAGACTGGGGCAAAAATTCCGGAACCCCACTCAGCCAGCGACATCATGCCAGCCGAACGTGCATATTGTTCTTTGGGCACCATCACAGAAATTGCGGCGGAATAGGCCGGCCATTGGAATGCTTGAAACAAACCGGATATGGCTCCGGCGACATACATGTGCCAGATTTGCAGGTTGCCCGTGGCATACAGGATCAAGATCGCGATAGTGGTCGTGCCCGCAGCAATATCGCTGAGCGCCATGACCAATTTTTTGTTCCAGCGATCCACCAACGCGCCGGCAATGGGGCTGAATAACACGGTTGGACCGAAAGCAAAGAAGCCCATCAGTGCCAGGGCTGTTGCTGATCCTGTAAACTGCCAGGCCCAGATGGTGAGGGCAAAACCACTCATGGCTGAGCCCATCAGGGAAATGACCTGTCCAAGCCAAACGATGACGAATGCAGCAAAGCCGGTTGGGCGTTGAAGTTTCATGGTGTCTTTTTCCCTCTGGTTTATCTGAAATCTGCCTGCAATTGACTGTTCTGGTCAGAACAGGTGCAAGCTTCAACGATGCGGCCTTGACGGATTAGCGAGCCCAGGTAGGCGTTGGCTCCATCGCGCGCAATCCAACCATCCAGCGTGAAGGGAACAATGCCACCGGCGTGGATCCATTCGCCGTTGTATTTGCGGGCGATATGGACATGCGTACCGGTTGCCTTACCACCTTCACAGGATGGATGCCCCAGGTTGTCGCCGGCTTTGACGGTTGTGCCCTGGGAGATGCGATCTCTGGAAGCCAGGTGGAGGTGGAAAATCACCCAGCCA
>JACRAG010000521.1 GCA_016213455.1 Anaerolineae bacterium
CACAGGGCCGGGTGGATGATTTACTGCAGGCGCAAAAGCCTGCTGTCCGCCTGGTGGTCAGCGACCCAATTTGCGCCGCCAGGCTGTTGAAAAGCTTGCCGGGCGTCGAGGGGGTACAGTTGAATGGTGGAAATACCCTGTTCATCACCGGGGTCAACAGCCAGGATGTCATGAATCACCTGGTGAGTCACCACCTGGTGCCGTCAGAAATTGCCACTCACCGGAGCGATTTGGAATCGTTATTCATGGATGTCACCGCCGCTTCCTGAGCTGGCTGGAACAACCTCTTGGTCATGGTATGAAGGAGATGCGTACACGATGAGGTCAGTGATCCTGTTTTTTCGCTTAACCGCGATAGAGTGGAAACGTCTCAGCCGTCACGTCCTTTTCTGGTTGACGCTGGCGGCTGCATTTGGCTATATTTGTCTGAGCAGTATCAATTTTTATCGCACCAACCTGGCGAAGCTGCTGGACGGCACCCTGAGCATGCCCGGGCTTTCGTTCGACATAGCCAACGCTCTGGACCAGCTGGTGCTGATCCTGCCGCTGCTGGTCATTACGGCAGCTTTTCTGATGGGGGGAGATTATTCGCAACGCACCAACCAGCATTGGTTGATGCACAGTTCGCGGGCTGTCAGCCTGTTGGCCAAGCTGGCGGCGTTGGTGGGACTGGCGCTCGTGGTGCACCTGTCCGGCGGACTGGCCGGGGTGTTGACGGGAATTTATTTCAAGCAGTTCGTGTTGCATGCTTTCAGCCTGGAGAATGTCAACTGGCTGGCTGCCCTGGCTGCGCCTTTCTATATGACTCTGGTGAGTTTGCCGTATATCACCCTGTCTTTGCTGATCACGGTTCTGGTACGCTCTTCATTCTTCAGCATCGCATTGGGTCTGGGGTATACACTGGTGTTGGATAACCTGCTTTCCGGTTTTCTGTTTGGCACTCCCGTAGCGAAGTGGCTGTTCAACAATGTGTATTTCAGCGCCTCGTTCTTATTGAACCAGGTCGGCTACCGTTTTGAAGCTGCTCCGGGGCGTTTGCTTGGCTCGCTGCCTGCCCTGGGCGTGGCGGGTGGGTATGCCCTGGTGTTGGTTTTGGCAGCGGTGCTTTTCTATCGCCGCCAGGATCTGGGTTCCTAGTACAATGGTTACCGGACTGCCACAAGGATGCTAACATGAGAACTTTCTTTCGCCGAATACAATGGAAGTTGACCCTTTCTTATGTCGTTGTCACCGCCGGAACGGTGACGGTGCTGGCTGCCTTGATCGTCGCGATTGTGATCCTCACAGAGAAACGCGCGAGCGATCAACTGTACAGCAGTTTCTACTGGTCGAAAACCGCATTTCAGGATAATGTGCCTTTTTTGATGGATGATCCCAAAGGCCTGCAGAAGTGGCTGGAGCGGGTGCAGGAGTCCGGCTTCGTGTGGAATGATTTTCAATCGTATATCACGCGGGAATCCCTGGACTATGCCAGAACGATGGTTGAAGGGACGGCCCCGGTTTTTGTCCTGACGCCCGACCTGAAACTGGCTGCCGCAGCGCCCTTGGAGCATCCGGAAGAATTGGGAAAGCCCTTTGATTCGCGGAAATTAGCCGGGACGGGCCTGGAATCAATCCTGGCAGCCGCGCAGGTGGGCGATAAAAACTACTATGCCCAGACGTTCACCCGCCCGGATGGCAGTATCATCGCGGCTTTTCCCATGCGCAAATCGGATGATGACCCGGTCAACGCGATCGTGGTCTATACGCTCCAACCGCTGCGCTTTGTTGCGCCGACCAACCTGGACATTTATGCCACCTTCTTTATCGTGGTGTCGGTGTTGATGTTCGTGGCAGCCTTACCGATGGGCGCAGTCTTTGGCTGGCTGGTTTCACGCGGGCTGCGCCAGCGCCTGGCAAACCTTTCCAGCGCAGCCTCCGCCTGGAGCCAGGGTGATTTCTCAGCCTCGCCGCGCGATTCATCTGAGGATGAGATCGGCCAGTTGACCCGCGACCTGAACAGCATGGCAGAACAACTGCGCACGCTGCTGCACACCCGCGACGAACTGGCGCGGGTGGAGGAGCGCAACCGCCTGGCGCGCGATTTGCACGACACCGTGAAGCAGCAGACTTATGCGGCGCGCATGCAGCTTTCGGCGGCGAAGAATCTGCTGGAAAGCGATCCGAAAACGGCGGGAGAACACCTCGAATCCGCGTTGATGTTGAACCGGGAAACGCAGCAGGAATTGAAGCTGCTGATCGACGAGCTGCGCCCGGCTGCGCTGGATGGCAAGGGCCTGTCGCAAGCCGTGCAGGAATATGCGGATCGCTGGAAGACTCACACCGGCATCCCGGTCACTTTGACCGTCAGCGGTGACCGTCCACTCCCGCTGGATGTGGAGCAGGTGCTCTACCGGGTGCTGCAGGAAGCGCTTTCCAATGTGGCGCGGCATGCCGAAGCAGATGCGGTTGAGTTATCATTGGAGATGTCGCCTGATCAGGTACGCATGGCGGTCACAGATGACGGGAGAGGGTTTTTGCCGGAAGGCGTCTCCGCCGGTTCGCTCGGACTGATCGGAATGAAGCAGCGCCTGGCAGAAATCAACGGAACGCTGACGGTAGATTCGGTGCTGGCTGTTGGCACAAAGATCTTCGCGGAAGTGAAATTGGTGTGAGAAGGATGGGTTGGAAATGCCGATAAATGTCCTGCTGGTGGATGACCATAAAATCGTGCGACAGGGTGTGCGCGCTTACCTGCAAACCCTGACGGATATCTGCGTGATTGGAGAGGCTGACTCGGGGACATCTGCGTTGACGCTGGTCGAATCGCTCAATCCGGACGTGGTGTTGATGGACCTGGAGATGCCTGGCGATCTGGACGGTATCGCCGCGACGCGCCAGATTCGCAAGATCAGGCCGGCCACGCAGGTGATTGTGGTGACCTCTCACCACCAGGACGAGTACATTTTTCCGGCGGTTCGGGCCGGCGCCATTTCTTACCTGCTAAAAGACATAGAGCCGGATGAGCTGGCGGCTGCCATCCGTAAGGCTGCGAATGGAGAAGCGACGCTGGATTCGAGGGTGGCCTCGCGGATCATCAAAGAGCTGCAAGGCATCCGCAGTACCACGGTCAATCCGTTCACGGAATTGTCTGAGCGTGAGTTTGATGTGCTGCGTTTGATCGCGGCGGGTAAGTCCAACATGGAGATTGCCGAAACTTTGGTGATCGGCGAGAGCACGGTGAAAACACATATCGGCAATATCCTTAGAAAGCTGCACCTGGATGACCGGACACAAGCGGCAGTCTATGCCTGGAAGGAAGGCATCGTCCGGCGCGACGACAGGTAAACACCGGTCAAGTCAAATCAAGAACAGCCCCTTTGTCCATGAGGATAAAGGGGCTGTTATCTTTCAAGCGGTGAGGATTACCCATTCGCGGATTTTTCGGTCGATCTGGTCTCGAATTTCGCGGAATTTGGCCAGTTTTTCTCCATCACTGCCCTCAAAGGCGGCAGGATCTTCAAAAGGCCAGTGGATGCGCTGGGTCACGCCAGGCCACGTGGTGGGACAATTCCTGTCCGCATCGCCACAGACGGTGATCAAGTGGTGAAAATGCACTTTTCCAAGATACACGCCTACGCCTTTAGCGTACTGGCTTGATAGGTCGTACCCGATTTCTTCCATCACCTGTTTGGTGTAAGGGTTTATGCCTTTTGGCTCAAGGCCGGCGCTGTGCACTTCAAAACGGTCGCCAGCATGGCGGCGCAGGAATGCTTCGGCCATTTGGCAGCGGGCTGAATTGCCAGTGCAGAGAAAAAGCACACGTTTCTTGTTTTCCATGGTTCTCCAAAATGTCGATACAACTGTCAGGTACATCCATTATCAAACCCAGGGATTAACTGACGGTCAAGGGCATGTTATCAAGAGGTTAAGAATCGGTGGAAATACCGGGAACCTGTGAACACACTTGAATGTATAGGCGTGATCCAATACCTTTCAGGAAAATTTCATTCTGATCCGTGCCTCTTGGCAAGATGTGAACAAGGGGAGTATTATTCGAGTTTCGCGCCTCCCTTGAGGGACATCCATTGACGATTTGGAGTTATCATGCCCAGACGCAGTTTAAAACGCTTATACCTGGACGAATTTCGCGGGTATTCGCTGAACAAATTTCAACGGGACTTATTGGCTGGATTAACGGTCGCGGCAGTGGCGCTTCCACTGGCGCTGGCATTTGGCGTGGCTTCGGGCGCTTCTGCCTCGGCGGGCCTGGTTACCGCGGTGATTGCCGGATTCTTGATCGGCGCACTCTCCGGCGCACCTTACCAGATCAGCGGACCGACAGGCGCGATGAGCGCTGTGTTGATCGTGCTGGCGCAAAAGCACGGCTTGCAGGGCGTGTGGATCGCTGGATTGATGTCCGGTGTTTTTCTGCTGGTCATTGGCATATTGCGGCTGGGTCGTTTCATCGCTTTCATCCCGGCGCCGGTGATCACCGGCTTTACTTCCGGCATTGCGCTGATCATCTTCATCGGGCAAATCGACAAGTTTTTGGGAGTCAAGACCGCCGGGTTTGATTCGGCGCTCTTCAAGTTCGTCAATTATTTCCGCGGTGGTTATTTGCCTGATTGGCATGCGGTCTTACTTGGTGGGGTGGTGATTGCGGTCATGCTGCTTTGGCCGAAGAAGTGGAATGCCCGCTTTCCGTCATCGCTGCTTGGGATCATCCTTGCGACGGCGATCAACGCGGTTTTCAACTGGCCGGTCAAAATGATCGGCGAGATTCCGCGTACACTGCTGCTGGCTGACCGGCTTAATTTTGCTTCCATCCCGTGGACCCAACTGCCGGACTTTCTTTCACCGGCTTTAACCATCACTGCGTTGGGCGCAATTGAATCGTTGTTGTGCGGGGCGGTAGCTGCCAACATGACCGGGATTCGCCTGCAAGCCAACCAGGAGTTGATTGGCCAGGGCGTGGGGAATATCATCATTCCTTTCTTTGGCGGCGTGCCGGCCACAGCTGCCATTGCGCGCACCAGCGTAGGGATCAAATCAGGTGGGCAAACCCGGCTGGTGAGTATCATTCATGCGATTGGATTGCTGGCGTCCATGTTCTTTCTGTCGCCGGTCATGGCGCGCATTCCCCTGTCAGCACTGGCGGGGGTGCTGATGGTGACGGCCTGGCGCATGAATGAATGGGAAGCTCTGCGTTTCATGTTCGGCAAGCGGTTTAAATCCGCTGTGTTGGCTTTTTCCATCACCATGCTGGCTACGGTAGCGCTAGATCTAACCCAGGCCATTCTGATTGGGTCCATTATCGCGGCGGGTATTTTTCTCAGCCAGATTGCGCAAATCG
>JACRAG010000516.1 GCA_016213455.1 Anaerolineae bacterium
AGCCCGCTCGACCGAGGTGACCACCACATCCGCGCCGGGCAGGGCTTCGCGCCGGTCCGTCGTCGCCCAGATTTTCAGGTTGGCCTTGCCGACTTCGTTCATGCGCTGGGTCAGGCGCTGCATGCGTTCGACTTTTTCAGCAACGATATCAACCAGAACGACTTCGCTGCCATGAATCGCAGGCGTGTCGATCAGGTCTTTCATGGTCATCAGACCAAAGGCAGCACTGCCGGCGCCGATCAAAACAATTTTTAATGGTTTCATAAAGACAATCCTTTCAACAAAGTCAGTAGGTTTGGACTAAACACCCTTCAATCCAGTCAGGGTGATGCCTTCGATGAAATAGCGCTGTGCGATGAAGAAAAGCACGATCAAGGGGAAGCAGGTCGCCAGGGAGGCTGCCATCAGTTGGTTCCAGATGATCGAGTGTTGGGTTTGAAACGCGCTTAATCCCATCACCAGCGGATACATTTTCTGGTCGGAGAGGTAAATCAGGGGACCCATGAAGTCGTTCCAGACCCACATCACGTTCATCACGCCGATCACCAGGAAAGCGGGTTTCACCAGCGGGATCATAATCCGCCAGAGGATGTCGAAGTGGTTGGCGCCGTCCACCAGGGCGGCGTCGGTCAGCTCGTAGGGCACGGTGATCATGAACTGGCGCAGCAGGAAGATGTTGAATGCCGCGCCAAAAAACGAGGGCACGACCAGGGGCGCGTAGGAGCCAACCCATCCGATGGTTTTGAACAGGACATAGGTCGGGATGAGGGTGACGATCCCGGGCATCATCATCGTCGAAAGGGTCACGGCGAAGAGAAAATCGCGACCCTGGAAGCGAATGCGCGAAAAACCATACGCTACGAGCGCGGAGGAAACCAGCGTACCCAGTGTGGTGGAAAGAACATAGAAAAGGGTGTTCTTCATCAGGTTAAGGAAGGGGAACGCCGGGGAGAGCAGGGCATTGGTGTAGTTTACCCACGCGATAGGATTGGGGATCCAGATGGGAGGATCGGTGAAAACCTGGTCGGTGACTTTGAGAGAAGTAATCAGCAACCAGATAAAGGGAATGATAAACATCGAGGCGGTGAGGGAGAGAATCAGGTACTTTAGAGTGGACGCGATTCCCTTGCGGATGAATTTGCGGCGGCGCAGGATGGCGGCGGAAGTTGGTTGAGCCTGTACAATGGTTGCCATGCTTGCTCCTAGCGATTGGCGTCTTCGAAATGAACCCAGTTGCGTGAAAAACGCACCATCACCAGGGTCAATATAACCAATACGACGAACAACACCAGGGCCATTGCCGCAGCATACCCCATGTTGAAGTAGCGGAAGGCATTGCGATAAAGCAAGAGCATATACATCAACAGGGTGTTGAGTGGCCCGGCGCCGTTCCCTGCGGCGACATACGCGCTGGCGAAGACCTGGAAAGAGCCGATAATGCCCATGACCAGGTTGAAAAAGATGGTGGTGGAAATCATGGGAATGGTGATGACCCAGAAGCGCTGCCATGCATTGGCGCCATCCATCATGGCTGCCTCGATCAGGCTTTGGGGGATTTCCTTCAAGCCAGCCAGGAAGATCAACATGGTCCCGCCTGTACCTCCCCACAAGGACATCAAGATCAGACCTGGCTTTGACCAGGTCGGCGATCCCAGCCAGCCCAATTTGCCAATCCCAAGTACACCCAACAGTTGGTTAACCAGTCCTAACTGCGGATTCAACAACAACATCCAGAGCAGCGTCGACGCCACCGCTGGGACGAGACCGGGCAGGTAAAAAACCGTGCGGAAGAAACCAATGCCTTTGACGTTTTGATTCAACAGCAGCGCCAGGACCAGCCCGAACGCCAACCCCAACGGAACCGCGAAGAAGACATAGTAGGCCGTATTCGAAACCGATGTCCAATACAATGGGTCGACGCGGAACATTTCATTAAAATTGGCCAGGCCGATCCACTGCGGTGGGTTGAGGACGTTGTAACGCGTCATCGAAAAGTAAATCGAGGCGATCATCGGATAGGCAGTGAATACCAACAAGGACAGGATCCAGGGCAACACAAAAAGGTACCCGGTCAGGTTGTCACGCGCCTGCCTGGAAAGACGCGGCATGGTGATCTTTGATATCGCTTGAACAACGGTCATTGTGTGCCCTTTCTTGGAGCAGATGCGGCTTTTGGGAGTGTTTGGGGCACGGCTCGCCCCAAACACTCCGGCAACAAATAACTAGCCGTTCTTTAAAGTCTCGTCCAGCTTGGCCTGGACTACTTTTTGCGCGTTTGCCAAAGCTTCATCCGGAGAGGATACCTTGTTGAGAATTTCTCCGATGGCAGAGGCAAGGGTGTCTGACGCAAAGCTCTCGACTGGTGAAGTCCACACGTCTGCGGTGGTTTTGAGCATTTCAGAGAAATATTTCTGCAGCTCAATCGCGCGTTCGCGACCTTCCTGTGCTTCTAGGGCTTTGTTGATCACCTCCGGGGAGATGCCGGTCCAGGCGGGGGTGTCCAGGGTGGCATTTTCGTACCAGACTGCCCAGCCTTTGGTCGTCATATGCTCGATAAATTTGAACGCTTCCTGGGGGTGTGGTCCACCCTTGGGCATTGCAAACCAGTTGGGCCAGTAGAAATTCTTAGGCCCGGAACCGGAAGGTCCTGGCGGGGGGGCGAAGATTTCCCATTTGAAGGGGATGCCTGCGTCTGTGCAAGCCCAGGCGCCTGAAGTGGCCATGCCGGCTTTTTTCAACTGGAAGGGGCTGTCCGGGTAGACATCCGGGCCGGTATAGAGGATGTTCAACTTTTCCATGCTGCCCTTATATTGATTTTCGGCCCAATCCAACCAATAATTCATCCATTCGACGTTTTGGGGCGAGTCGATTTTATAGGTCAGCGTGGAAGAGTCGAAGATGGTTCCGCCGTTGAGCTGCGACCAGACCGAATTCATCCAGGGTGAATCCCAGGGTACCATGCCTACCAGATCCGGGGTGTCGCCTTCGTATTCAACCAGTTTCGCCGAAGTGTCCCGCAGATCTGCCCAGGTTTTGGGCAAATTCTCTCGATTGGTCGAGAGTCCCTTGCTTTCAAAAAGCTCTTTATTTATGAAGAAGCAGCCCACGCCGGCTGATGCGGGTAAACCAAACGTTTTTCCTTTGAATTGGCAGGACTTGAGCACGCCTTCATAAAATGCGGTGGATTTCGCGGTGGTGGCAATCGACATGAGATCGTCGATCTCTGCCAGCGCGCCGCGCGAGCCATACCCACTGGGTGGGTCCCAAAGCGTGATTGTGTCGGGCGGGTTGCCGGCAGCAATGCGCGCCAGCAGTACCTCGGCATAGTTGCCGCCCCCCGGAGGCCCACCGCTGATCTCGAAATCGACCGCGATGTTGGGGTTGTCGAGCATAAAAGTGTTGACGATCTCGGGGAACCATTTTTTGCAGGTGTCGGTCGAGAATTGGTTCCACCAGCTGATCTTGACAGCGCTTGCGGCAGCCGGGACGGCTGTGGGAGTTGCCGGGGCAGGGGTGTTGGTGGGGGCTTGATTAACCTGGGGTTCCTTGCCTGCGTCCGTAGTCGTGGTCGCGGCAGGAGCGCAAGCAGCCAGCAGCGCTCCGCTGCCGGTCAACGCCACGGCTTGTAAAAAATCGCGGCGGTTCATCTTCTTCATCACCGTATTCGATTTCATCAATTTACTCCTCTGGTCAAGCATTGAAACAGAATTGGATAAAAGCAGCGACGCAAATAGGAATGGAAACTTTTGGGTGTCGTTCCTCCTTCTGTATAGGCAACCGATCAGGAGTGAGTCTGTAGCTTATAGCGGTCGGCGTTAAAGATCGAACGAGTGACCTCGATCACAACCCTGTTTTCCAGGTAGGTGGTTTGATCGCTGATCAGCACCGCTGCCGGTGGTTTGAGCTTGAGCAGATTTAATTCTTCTGGCTGCGCCAGGGCAGCCATGAATTCGGAATCCGAGCG
>JACRAG010000517.1 GCA_016213455.1 Anaerolineae bacterium
AACCCCCAATCCCCTTTTTGAAAGAACAAAGTTATAAAATATTCAAGCGACTTTGAGAAAACCATGGAAATTTCAGGGAGTGTGACGATTTTGAAGCGATCGCACAGACTGGCCGTTGTTTCAATATCAATGATCAACGTATTCAAAACCATTCCTGCGCCGGACGCGGGGGGATCTACGGAGCAGGCATGGGGCTGCTGCGAGATCAACGCTGGGTTTTCCAAAACCGGTTGAAGATTCAAGCTAGGAGAGAATCATACGATCCCAACAGGATGACAAAAAAACAGGGCTGACCTATCTAGGCTCAACCCTGTTTGAACGGATTTTGGTCGTGTTATTTAAAGAAGGAACGCCCAGATGCACCACAGACCGATCATCATGGCGCCCATCCCGGCGCGCACCACTGCCGACCAGCCGCAGCCCAGCGCCATGTGTTTGGTGGAATCCAACGCCTGGCGCCAATCTTTGAGACGGTAAAACTCCAGCCCGAACAAACCCAGCAGTGCCAGGATCAGACCACCGAAGGGTGGAAGCAGTAGACTCCCGACCACGCCCAGCACCAGGGCTATGCCGATGGCAAGCCAGGAGGCGCCTTTTTGGCGCGCTGACGCACCCATGATCACGTTGTCGATGACACTGCCGATCAACATGATCACTGTCAAAGCGGCGAAGATCAGGCCTGAGGGGAGGGTGAAGCCGGTGAGAATGCCATACACCAGCGCTGCCAACCAGATAATGACCCGCCCGGGCAGGATGGGGAAGATTAAACCCAACAGCCCGACAAACATGACCGCCAGGGTGATGGTCATCAGCGTAATTTCGCCAATTTGATTCATGTTCATGGTCTTATTCTACCCAATTATTCTTGAGTGGATATCAGGATTGTATAAAAATGCCCCCGCATGGCGGGGGCAAAACATTGGATAGGGGGTATGCCTCAGTCCGGGCGGATCACGTCGATCCCACCCATCCACGGGCGCAGCACTTCAGGCACAACGATCGAGCCGTCCGGCTGCTGGTAGTTTTCCAGCACGGCGATCATCGTGCGCGGCATGCCCAGTCCCGAGCCGTTGAGGGTGTGCACCAGGCGCGCTTTTCCGCCTTCTTCCGGGCGGTACTTGACGTTGGCGCGGCGAGCCTGAAAGTCCTGCACGTTCGAAACCGACGAGACCTCCAGCCACTCACCGCAGCCCGGCGCCCACACTTCCAGGTCATAGGTGATCGAAGCGTTGAACCCCAGATCGCCGGTGCAAAGCTGCAGGATGCGGTAGGTCAGCCCGAGCTGCGCGCAAGTCTGTTCTGCGTCAGCCAGCATCTTCTGCAGCTCATTCATCGATTCTTCGGGCTTGCAGTAGATATACATCTCCACTTTGTCGAACTGGTGCCCGCGTTTGATGCCGCGCACGTCGCGCCCGGCGCTCATTTTTTCGCGGCGGAAGCAGGGGGTGTAGGCGGTGTAGCGGATCGGCAGGGCGGCAGGATCGAGAATTTCGTCCATGTGCAGCCCGGTCAGGGGCACTTCGGCAGTGGGGACCATCCAGTAGTCCTCCTCCGCGTCGCGGTACAGGTTGTCGAAGAATTTGGGCAGCTGTCCGGCGGCGTACAGGGTGGCCTCTTTGACCATGAAGGGCAGGTATTCTTCGCGGTAGCCCTGGCGGATGTGCAGATCGAGCATCCAGGCGATCAAAGCGCGCTGCAAACGCGCGCCAGCGCCGCTGAGCACATAAAAGCGCGAGCCGGTGACTTTGACGCCCTGGTCAAAATTGAGGATGCCCAGGCGCGTGCCCAGGTCCCAATGCGGCAGCGGCGCAAAGTCGAACTGCTTCACTTCGCCCACCTGGCGCAGGACGACATTCTCGTGTTCGTCCTTGCCGTAAGGCACTTCAGGACGCAGCAGGTTGGGGATCCCCGAAACCGTGGCGGTGAGGGTTTCGTCCACCTGGCGCACGCGCTCGTCCAGCGCGGCAATTTCATCGCCCACCACGCGCATGGCCTCGATCTTGGCCTGGCGTTCTGCCGGGTCTTTGCTCTTGCCGATCTCGCGCGAAACGTTGTTACGCTCGGCCTTCAGGGCTTCCACACGCGTCAGCAGCCCGCGCCGTTCGGCGTCAAGCTCGGTAACGCGATCCACCACAGCCGTGTCCATTTGGCGGTCGGCCAGGGTTTTTCGCACCAGGTCTGGGTTTTCACGGATCAAATTGATATCAAACATGGCAGCACTCCTTATGAATAGAAAACACCCCCACGCCTCTGCAGGACGAGGGGGCGCTCGTGGTGCCACCTGCATTCGCCGCTCCGTGAAGGAGGCGGCCTCTTTTTGACGATAACGGCGCCAGCCGGCTTTCTTACGACTTTAGACAGTCCCTGCGAAAGCAACCTGCTCCCTGGGGAGCGGCCGGGGTGGAAATTCCCGCTGCCTTGCCGGCTCGCACCTGCCGCCGGCTCTCTGAAAAGTTGTGCGGAATGATTTCCCGGTCTGGTCTGTGCTTTTGATTATATCGCCGAACCACCCGCGCGCCAATAGGGGAAAATTACGGATTCAAGGCTCTCTCAAAGTCAACCCTACACCCCAAGAGCTCCAACCTGCTTAGAGAACAGCTGTGAACGCTTGACGTTGGATTATGGCTGGGGTTGGCATTCCGTATCATAGATGAAAATGAAGTCATCCGTGCGCACGGCAAGGGTGCGGCTGTCGGATGCCCATTTGGTCTCAATGGGTACAAAGATGTTCAAGAGCGGCAGGATGTATTGGTTCTTCTGGCTGACGCGCAGCACCAGCTCGCGATCATCTTCATCCATGTAGGCGATTTTGCTGCCGTCCGGCGACCAGTTGGGATCGATCATATAGGGGTAGGTTTCCTGATCGTAATCCAACAGATTGACGGTCAGGCTGAGCCGCTGTTTGGAGAGACGCAGCTGCTCGCCGACACTCTCCACGGCGCCGCTGGAAGTGTTGATCTCAAGCGTCTGGTCGCAATCTGGACCGCAAGCGGAAAGAATGCTGAGACGGTTGCTGGAAACCCAGCGTTGAATGGCTTTCATGCTGCTGCCGCTGGGCGCAGTACGCGCCATTTCACCGGGCAGCCAGTCGGTCACCTGGTCGGTTTGTAAATCCAGGGTCATCACGGTGAAAACATCGTCGGCGCCGCGCAGGGCAATAAAGGCCAGCCGGCTTTCATCAGGCGACCAGGTCAGATCGCCAAAAACACGCACCTCGCTGGCCAGCGCAGTGGTTTCGGTGTATTCCGGCCCTTCGGACCGGCGCAGCGTCCCGGTGAACCAGTTGGAATTTTCTGTCGGGCTGACGTAGTACAGCGTTTGCGTTCCAGGTTGGAAGACCATCAGGTCACCTTGGAGCTGGTTGGTGCGCAGGGGAGAAAGCTGTCCAAGTTGGCAGGACTCGTCCACGCCGGTGGGGTAATCGGGAGAGGTGGAGGTGGGTAGGGGGGTGGGAGTGGGGCCGGTATCAGGCGCAGCCGGTTCCGGCAGTCCCGGCAGAACGCCGCAGGCGCTGACAAAGAGCGCGACGATGAGGAAAAGACGACTTAATTTCATCGGGTTAGTTTTACCATGTACAATCAGGGTATGCAACTCTTTCCGCGCTGCAGCATGGGTGCAGCAGTTGAACCTCTGGCGGATGGCGTCCAGCGCCTGTCGGTGCCGGAAAACCCGGGCGCGGCATACTGCCTGGCGCAGCTTGACGAATATGCGCGCCTGACCAGGTGGGCATTTCCGCGCCAGGCGCCGGTGGTGATGGAATTGAGCGCGCGGGTGTCAGCGGCAGACTTGCCTGGCACCTGGGGTTTTGGCCTGTGGAATGATCCGTTTGCGCTGGGACTGGGGGTGCAGGGCAGCGCAGCCCGTCTGCCGGTTTTACCCAATGCGGCCTGGTTCTTTTATGCCTCGCCGCCCAATCACCTGGCATTTCATGACACGCACCCCGCGCAGGGTTTTCTGGCTGCCACCTTTTCGTCTCCTTTAATTCCTTCCCTGGCGCTGGCGCCCGGCGTGTTGGGCCTGCCCCTGCTGGCACTGCCGGCTACAACCCGCTTGCTGCGGCGAATGATCGGCTGGCTGATCAAAGATGATGCGCGCGCACTGGAAGTGGATGTGACCGCCTGGCACACTTACCGGCTAGCGTGGGAGCGGCAGGTATGCCGTTTCTGGGTGGATGGGGAGCCTGTGTTGACGACGCAGG
>JACRAG010000514.1 GCA_016213455.1 Anaerolineae bacterium
ATGAAGGTGGTGCCCATTTCGGGGGTCATGGAGAACGAACCGTTGACGGTCGGGTCCGCGCCGCCAATCACCACCGGGTGGATGGTACGGTAAATGCGGATGGAGAAGAAAGTTAACGGCACCGAGATGAAACCGATGATCGCGTAGACTGCGCCAAAGCGCGCGCGTTTTTCGGGGTCTTCCACGCCCTGCCGCAGCATCAGGTAAGCCGCATAGACCAGTTCCATGATCGTTGCAGTAGTCAGGCGCGGGTCCCAGGTCCACCAGGTGTTCCAGATGGGGCGCGCCCAGATGGAACCAGTGATGATGTTGATCAGCATGAAGGTCAGGCCGATTTCAATCGCGCCCAATCCCACCAGATCCCAAATGGACTTGCGTGTGATCAGGGAGGCAACACCCGCCACCACCGCAGCCAGGAAGCCCAGCATACCCACCCAGCCGGCGGCGACATGGAAGTAGAACACCTTTTGCACCGGCCCCATTACACGCTCCACGGGCGCATAGAAGAACACCATGGCGGTCGCAACTGCCAGCGCCAGCAGCGCAATGGCATCCACCACAAGCAGCAAGCGAGGTTGTGATTTCATCATTCCTCCACAATAAACTCAAAGACCATGAACGCCGCTGCCGTGAAAACCACGTCATACACCAGCAGCAGGTTAATCCATGGAACAACTTCTTCGGCAGGCAAGGCCTGTAAAAAGCCGCTGGAAGCCTTCACCGCGGCGACCAGTATGGGAATCACCACCGGGAACAGCAAAATGGGCAGCAGCATGTCGCGTGTGCGGGTCTGAACCGCCATGGTCGCCAGCAGCGTCCCGACCGCGGTGTAACCCTCCGCACCCAGCAGGATGACGAGCAGCAGACCGGGTTGGGCCAGCAGGTTGGTGTTGTACAGCACACTGTAAACCGGCAGCACGATTGCAGCCACCACCAGCATAAACACCAGATTGGCAGCAGCCTTGCCAAAGTAAATCGCGGTACGATCCACCGGCGCCAACAGCAGACCATCCAGGCAGCCGCGGTCCTTTTCAATCGCCAACGAGCGGTTGAGCCCCAGCGTGCCGGCAAAAACAAAGGTGGTCCACAGCACGCCGGATGTCACCGTGGCGCGCGTGGAAGCATCCAGCTCCAGCGCAAAATTGAAGATCAAGATCACCAACAGGGCAAAAACCAGCATCGCCGAGAGCAGCTCACGGCTGCGCAGCTCGGCTGCCAGGTCCTTCCAAACCACAGCGCCCATCGCGCGAAAGAAAGCGCTCATGGGGCGCCTCCTGGAAGCGCTTTGGCGGCTTCCAATGACTGGCGGTAAAACGCCAGCAGACCGTCACGGGCCAGGGCGCTGCGCGCCGAACTGGCTGTGATATTGCCACGTGTGAGCACATCAAAGCGGCTGGCGAGGTCTTCCACGCGTGACAAATCGTGCGAGGTCATCACAACGGTTCGCCCGCGCGCCGCCACATTCCGCAGCACATCGTCCAGCATCTCACAGGCATCCTGATCCAACCCGGTATGCGGCTCATCCAGCAGGAGCAGTTCCGGGTCGTGGATGATAGCCCGACCGATCGCCAGGCGCTGCTGCATGCCACGTGAAAAAGTGCGCACCAGGTCGCGCCGGCGGGCTTCCAGGCCGACCAGGCCCAGCACCTCCGTGATGCGGTCACCCATGCGCTCCACGCCGTACATGCGCGCGTAAAAGCGCAGATTCTCCTCCGCAGTCAGGTCGCCGTAAAGCAGCGGCAGGTGCGAAACCACGCCCAATTTGCGCCGCACTGCAGAAGACGGGCGCGGCAGGTCATGACCGGCGACGCGCACTTTGCCCAGGGTTGGACTGGATAGAGACGAGAGAATGCGCAAAAAAGTCGTCTTGCCAGCGCCATTGGGACCCAGCAGCGCCACAAATTCGCCTGGCATGGCCTGAAACTCCAGGTTGCGCAGGACGACCTTGGGGCCAAAACGCTTGATCAGCTTTGAAACATCGATGAGCGGCGCGTCAGGCATGGACTATTTTCCGGCGACCGTTTTCATCTGCTGCAGGCGCGCTTTCAATTCTGCCCGCCGTTCGCGATAGGCTTCATCTGGAATCTTCCCCGCCTGGTGCAGATCGTCCAGCGCCAGGATGGCGTCCACCAAGTCGTCTTCCGTTTCCACCGCCACCGAATCTTCATCGGCGTCATCCGGTGCCGCCTTATTCCGCTCGCGCAGGAACCAATAGCCCGCACCCACCAGCACCAACCCGAATGCGCCCAGGCCAATCATCAGGCCAGGCAGATTGTTGCCGGTTGTTCCGGTTTGTGCGGCGGCTGCGCCGGAAAGGTTGATGGTCAGATTGCTGCCACCTTTCAAACCCGCTCCGGTAAAGAGTTGGAAAGTCATGCCTTGCACGTCGCGCGAGCCGGATGCCATGAGTTGATCGCTTTGCAGCTTAACCCCGCCAGGCGGGAGCATGACCACAGCGGCGTTCACATCGAAGGGCAGCGCCAGGTCCAGCTTTAATTTGCGGTCGTAGGCCATATCATACGAGAACAGCACCTGTGATTGCGCATTAGGCTGAATGGGCTGCAGATCGCTGAAACCCTTTTCTGTCGCGATGAAGCGGTCACCCAGCGCACCGCCATCGAACTGCAGGTTGCCGGCGCCTTCCGGCAGGTCAAAAGTCAACACACCCTTCTCCCCATCCGGCACAATCAACTGCCCGGAAGGATTGGTGACAATGAACAATTCCACCACCTGCACTGTGCCAGGTGTGTTGAAATCAAAGAATACGTGCATGCGGTCAATCAACAGACCGGAGGTATCCCGGCTGATCGGTGAAACCGGCACCGGCAGTTCGGCTGAACCGGTGGTGATGTCAGAACTGTGCAAAATGTCCGAGTTGAAATCAAAGCCATCGGAAGTGACTTTGACCATATAAGCCATGCCGTCTTTGACGTCCACATTCTCAAAGGTATAGCTGCCGTCTGCCTTGGAGGTGGATTCGAGTTCCATGACCTGGGTCATGTTCTCAAAGCCCATCAACACCACCGGCAACCCGCCCGGCGCAGCTTCACCGGAGCTGAACGAAATCTTACCGTTGAGGGTGAAGGTACGCGCGCCTTGTGGGGTCTGGGTGGCATCCGGGTCTGCGGTCGCTTCGCTGCCGGCAGCCGCGGGGGTGCTGGTAGGTTGCACCGCACCGCTCGTGTTTGCGCTGCCCGTTTCAGGGGCTGCCGTGGGTGCGCTCCCTTGCGCAGGAATTGCCAGCGAACGTGTATAGCTGATCGCGGCAGCAATTTCTTCTTGCGACAGGGTGTCCGCGAAGGCAGGCATCTGGTTGTTACCGTTGGCGGTCGACTGCTCCAATTCACCCAGTGCTGTCGCGCTGATGAATTCCAGGTTGGTCAAATCAGGGCCTTTTTGGCTGATGCCTTTGGCATCCGGACCGTGACACGAGGCGCACTGTGCGTCATATACGCTTTTGCCCAGCTCCAATTCGCTCTGGGTGATGTGCAGCGCCTGGGCGTAAGCCGCCACATCCCAACGCTGGCGATCGCTCAGGCTTTCAACAAAGCCCGGCATGAACTTTTCCAGCCGCCCGTTGGTGATCAACGCATACCAATCCGAGAGCGTCGCGGCGCGGGCCACCTCACTGCTGCCAATGGCGGGCGGAGGCTCGGGCAGTTTATCGGACTGCGCGCCATCGCCCATACCGGTCGCGCCGTGACAGGGTTCGCACTTTTCCGCATAAACCGCCGCGCCCTCATTCACATCCGGCGGAAGCAGCGGAAATTTCGCCGCTTCTGGCGCTGCCTGGGGTTGGGACGACACCGGCACATAATCCGGCGGCGGGGTAACGTCTGCAGCCAGCGAAACAGCTGAACAGGCAGCCAGGCCAAACCCGGCCATAATCACAATGCCGCGTAACAATAATTTCATATTTTCACCGTGAAACCGTATCACTTGATCACCGTTCCGCATACCGAGCAGAATCGGTCAGATTTTTGAACCGGTTTTCCGCACTTCGGGCAAAATCCACCCGATTTTTCCTGGCGCTGCTTTTTTCGCTGCATGATCAGCTCTTCCACTTCATCAGCAGCGGCGCCGGAGCGCACCGAACCCGGACCGCCTACCATAGCCACCGCCGCATCGGCCCGACGGGCAGCTACCACCCGTTCCACACGCTCTTCAGCCGTGCCGCCGCGGTCAGCACCCTGCAGCCCATCCAGCCGGCGCAGCACAGCCGCAGCCTGCTGCAGCAGCAGCGCACGTTGAGCCGGATAATCCTCGGCGGGGATCTTCCCCAGGCCGTTGTCAAAATCCAGTTCTTGCAGAGCGTTCAACAGCCGGTCGCGTTCTGCCAGCAGCGAGGAAAGATCATGCTCACGGGCATCCGGGGCAGATTCCACGTCACGGGTTAGAAACGGTCGAGCCACAAACAAGCCGACGACCACCGTCAGCGCCAGAATGAGAAAGATGGAACCCAGATCCATGCTGCAATGATCTCCTCTACTCGATGAACGAATCCACAGCGCTGATGATTTCTTGCGTGGATGTGAACGGCCCAATTTTGACAAACTTCAAGGTGCCGTCGGAACCGATAATATAAGTCTCAGGCACACCGCGAATGCGGAACATCTGCGACACCTTGGTGCGCAGGTCAGGCCCATTGGGATAGGTAATGCCAAACTGCTCGAGATAACCGCGCGATTTCGGCTCTGTATCCACGTAGGCCAGGCCCAAAAACACGACTTTGTCGTTTTCCTTGTAGAACTGGAAGGCCTCTTCCAATTCGCGCGCTTCCTGCTCGCAAGGTTTGCACCACGAGGCCCAGAAGTTCAACACAATCACCTTGCCGGCCAAATCAGCGCTGCTGATGGCCTGTCCATCAAAGGTGGTCATGTTGATTTCAGGAACGGGATCCCCCACGACAATCGGTCCACTCATTGTCCGGCGCAATCCAACCGCGATCAGAGCAAGAAAACCAAGTAAAAGTGCAAATGCCAACACAACCGCCCACATGGGTAGCTTGCGGGCGGGGGCAGTTTCAGAATGCGTTTGGGGCGTCTCCATGAACCTTGCTTTCTCCTTCAGCCATTAATCAACTTTGCGTAATTCTTCTTCTACACGCTTTAAGTCATCTTCAGCCAGGGGAACATCCACTTTGGCTGCCGGCAAAACCGGTTTACGCATGCTCTGCAAAACACGCGCCACCAGAACCGCGCCAGCCAGAATGATCACCGGTGGGAGCACATACACCAACCAGTTCAAACCACTGCGCGGCGGTTCAGACAGTACCCGGTCGCCATATTGCTGTGCGAAATACTGGCGAATTTGTTCGTCGGACCAACCTTCGGAAAGTTTCAGCCGGATCAGGTCGCGCCATTCCTGGCAGGCCTGGGTTGGGCATACATCCAGGGGAATATTCTCGCACACCGGGCAGTAGAGCTGCTTGGCAACACGATTCACATCATCATCTGAAGGAGTCGGAACTTGCGCAAACACGCCAACCGGACTGAGAAGAATCCCGGCAAGGACGACGAAGAGCAGGGCAAAGCGGGCTGCAGAATATTTCGTCATAAGATGACCTTTTTGAACATGAAAATCGTACTAATCTTACCAGATTCAATTAAGAAACAGCTTAACATTGTGAAAGTTTGGGCAATCTTGTTTCGCAGATTTGGTACACTCAATTCACATGCTCAGCTTTCTCAAGCGGTTGTTTCATATCACCAGTGTACTGGCGCTGACCGGTCTCCTGTCCATCCAGGCGCCGCCGGTTTTGCAATGTGGTCCGTCACCCAGCGTGACGCGCCTCATCGACGCTGCGGACCAGCAGCAATGGGCTGATTTTATCGCCGAGTTGAGCGGCGAGAAACCGGTGATGATTGACGGTGCATCAACCACGATCGAAACGCGTTACTCGGAAGCCATGTTTTCAGGCCGAGAAAACGCGCGCGCCTTTGATTATGTCACCCAGCGCATTCTCGAATGGTATCCCGCCGATCAGGTTCAGGAACAGCCGTTTGCCTTCGATGGGCACGTCTGGAAAAACCTGATTCTTGAAATTCCAGGCGCCGTCCACCCCGACCAGGTCATTCTGCTGACCGCACATCTCGACTCAACCAGTGAAGATTCCTTTGACAACGCGCCAGGCGCTTCTGACAATGCCACCGGTGTAGCCGCTTTACTGGAAGCTGCGCGCATTTTTCGCGGAGCAACCTTCGAACGCACGCTGCGCCTGGTCTGGTTTACCGGCGAAGAACAGGGCCTCGTCGGCAGCCGCGCATATGCCCGTGAAGCCGATTTGGACAATATCCTTGCCGTCTACAACCTGGACATGTTTGGCTACGACAGCGATGATGATCGCTGCCTCGAACTGCACGTCGGCACCCTGCCCGCATCCCAACCACTGGGCGCTTGCTTCATGGACTCAGTCCAGGCCTATGCGCCTGCGCTCAAAGTGGATTACATCAACGCCTATGACATGAACTTCTCGGATCACGCGGCGTTCTGGGAAAAAGACGTAGGCGCGTTGGAAGTGCTGGAAAATTTCAGCTATAACAGCCCGCGCAACGGTTGTGAAGGCTTGCGAGACAACAGCCCGTACTACCACACCAGCCGCGACACAATGGATAAACTGGACCTGCCCTTCGGATTCGCCATCGTGCGGGCTTCTCTGGCAGCTGCCGCATCGTCCGCTTTGCCGGAAGCGATAAAAGAAGAGCAGTGTTCCGGCGGACTTAAGTGCCGGAACACTGTCTCCCTGAAAAATCTCCGTTAATCAGAGGCAGTCTGGGTGCTGCGCGCTTGCACACTCACCCGCGAGCGGCTGACTTCGGGGTCCTTGTCAGGCCAGGCTGCCACCAGGGTGCCAAAAATCAACCAGATGCTGC
>JACRAG010000062.1 GCA_016213455.1 Anaerolineae bacterium
ATTGTATCGGTGATTAGCCCGGTTAGCAAGCAGGATGCAACATCTTTGGTCATCAAAAAACCCCAACGCGGCAGCCATTCCGCCAGAACAGCGCTGGTGGCGACCGCATCCGGATCCACCAGGTTCAGGCGGGCAAACTGCTGGTTGGTGACATGATGATCGATGTTCAGGTCCACCGACCGCCCTTCCAGGGCGGGCCCGGTGCGCGCCAGATCCGAGGCATCCAGCACGACCGTCAGGTCAAAATCACCCTGCGGCTGCTTGGTGACCTGATCGCTGCCCGGCAGGTGACGCAGCCCGGCGGGCACACCGTCGGAGAGCACCATGCTCACCTGTTTTCCGGCAGCCTGCATGCAGAGTCCAAAGCCCAGCAGCGAGCCGACGGCGTCGCCGTCGGGGCGTACATGCGAAACCGCCAGAATGCGGTTGGCCCCTTGCAAGGCTGCGGCAATCTGGCGGTGAATTTTACTCGTCCGCTTCATCTTCCGTCTCGTCTGCCGGTTCGGCAGCCTGCTCCTCTTGCTTCAAGGAATAAAGCAGGCGCTCAAAACGGTCGGCGCGCTCGGGGGTGGGGTCCCAGTGAAACCGCAGCCGCGGAAAAACGCGCAGGTCAATGCGCTGTGACAGCGCAGCGCGCAAAAAAGTGCCGGCGTGCTGCATGCCGTTCAGCACCTCGGTGCTGCGCTCGTTGCCTTCCACTGCCGAAACAAACACTTCGGCGTAGGCCAGCTCGCGGTCCACGGTCACATCCGTCACCATCACGCCCAACAGGCGCGGATCCTGAATTTCTTTCACCAGCATCTCGGCCAACTCTTCCCGGATGCGGTCTCCAATCCGTTTCAGGCGAATTTTTGATGGCATATTCTACTTCCTGATCAAACACTTTCCATTCAGCGCTAAATGCCGCCTTTTTCAATCACAAAGCACTCGACGATATCGCCGGGGGCGAAATCGTTGAAGTTGCGCAGCGCCACACCGCACTCAAAGCCGGTGCGCACTTCGCGCACGTCTTCGCGCAGGTGTTTCAGCGAGGACATGTCGCCCTCGGCCACCTTGGTCCCGGCGCGCATCACGCGCACGCGCGCATTGCGGCGCAGTTCGCCGCTGAGCACCTTGCAGCCGGCAATATTGCCGACCTTGGTGATCGAGAAGACCTGCTGCACCTCGGCTTTGCCGATGACCACTTCCTTTTCTTCCGGCGCCAGCATACCCTTGAGGGCTTTTTCCAGGTCTTCGGTCAGGCGGTAAATGATGGTGTAAAGGCGGATGGATACACCCTCGGTTTCAGCCAGGCGGCGCGAGGCCGGGTCGGCCTGCACGTTGAAGCCCAGCACAATCGCCTTGGAGGCGGAAGCCAGCATGACATCGCTTTCGGTGATGTTGCCGGTCTCTGCCAGGATGACCGAGACGCCAATCTCGCCCTTCTTCAAATCGTTGACCGAGTTGACGATCGGTTCCAGCGAGCCCTGCACGTCGGCTTTCAGCACCAGGCGCAGCTCTTTTTCCTCACCGGACTGTACTTTGGCGAACAGCTCTTCCAGGGTGGCCTTGCTCTGGCGCATCTGGCGGGCCTGAGCCTGCTGCTTGCGCTCTTCCACCACCACGCGCGCTTCCCGCTCGGAGGGGTAAACCGTGTAAAGCTCACCCACACCCGGCACTTCGTTCAGGCCCATCACCTGCACCGGCGAAGAAGGCCCGGCATTGCGGATCTTGCGACCGCGGAAATCGAACATGGCGCGCAGCCTGCCGTAGGCAGTGCCAGCCACAATGGTGTCACCGGTCTCCAGCGTGCCGTTTTGCACCAGCAGGGTGGCAACCACGCCTTTGGCGCGGTCCACCTGGGCTTCCACCACCGTGCCGATCACCTTGCCTTTGGGGTTGGCGCGGATTTCGACGGAATCGGCGGTGAGCAGGATGGCTTCCATCAAGTCTTCCATGCCCAGCTTTTGCTTGGCTGAGACGGGCACCACCAGGGTGTTGCCGCCCCATTCGTCCGGCACCAGGCCCAATTCAGCCAGCTGTCGCTTGACGTAATCGGGGTTGGCGTCGCCTTTGTCAATCTTGTTCAGCGCCACCACAATCGGCACGCGCGCCGCCTTGGCGTGGGCAATCGCCTCACGCGTCTGCGGCATCACGCCGTCATCGGCTGCCACCACCAGAATGACCACATCTGCGCCCTGGGCGCCGCGCGCGCGCATGGCGGTGAAAGCCGCATGGCCCGGGGTGTCCAGGAAGGTGATCAGGCGGCCTTTGTGCTCCACCTGGTACGCGCCGATGTGTTGGGTAATGCCGCCAGCTTCACCCGCCGCCACATTGGCGTTGCGGATGGCGTCCAGCAGGGTGGTTTTGCCGTGGTCCACGTGGCCCAGAATGGTCACCACGGGCGGGCGGTTGGATAAATTGGCGTTGGATTCAGTGGCGATGACACGCCGCCACATGGGAATTTCGCTGGTATCCTTCTCGACTTCTTCTTCCACCACTTCCAGGTTGGCGTCAAAACCAAGCTCCGAGGCGACAATCGCCGCGGTGTCGAAGTCAATCAACTGGTTAATATTCGCCATCACCCCATTCGACATCAGGATCTTGATCACCTGAATGGGGCTGGATTCGGTGCGCTGTGCCAGATCGCGCACGGTTACGCTGACGGGGAGCTCAATCTTTTTGCGCCCATTATCGCTCATAAAAAACCTCCTGCATTTTGCCCAACACCAACAAACGGTGTGAGTCAAGCGGACCGGCAAGACGCGCGGGGTATGGAGCGATTGGGGCTGGGATCAGGTTTTCATACCACTAAGGTTTCTGATCCAATGATTCCGCCTCAAGCCCGGTGGAAGTCGCCGAATTGTCGGTTGGTTCGTCCGATAAACCAGCCATGTAGGCTCGTAAGTGTTCCCGGTCCTGCTCGGTCAATTCTGTCTTGAGAGCGTGAGCCAATCCGCCTTTCAGGCCCTTTTCCCAACAGGAAAGTTGGGCGTGCAAGTAAGCGCCGCGCCCGGCCAACTTACCGGTGGGATCCACCCGTACACCTTCCGGGGCGCGAACCACCCGCACAAGCGTTCGCTTGGCGAGCACCTCACGGCATCCCACGCAGGTGCGTTGGGGAATATGCCTGACGCGTTTTGGCGCTTTCTTGGTCACCTCTCGATTCTCAACAATCCAATCCATGGTTTCAATCGTCCGTGATGCCCTGAAATGAAGGGAAGCACGCGATTACTCTAAATTATTCCCACTCCCAGCCATCATCGCGCTTGTGCACTTTGCGGGCCAGGGTCACATCCGCATCCGGGTCGTAAGTAATTTCAACGAACTTCTTACCACCCTTCTTCTTTTCTTTCTTCTTCTTGCCCTTCTGGTTGCCTTCTTCTTCCTCTTCCTCATCGCCGGTCACAGCCGCCGAAATGACGTCTGTGCTCTTGAGGGTGAAGAGTTCATCGAAGGAAGGCTCAGGCTCTTCCACGCCTTCCACAACCGGGGCGGTTTCCGCCACAGCCACGGGTTCAGCCTCGCCGGCGGCTTCAAGCGCCACAGGCACCACTTCAACCGGA
>JACRAG010000528.1 GCA_016213455.1 Anaerolineae bacterium
GCCTGTTCCTGGACCCGACGGCTCGTGGGACACGCATCGCAACAATTTCCCAACGTTGCGAAATGACCGCTGTCCCGTGTTCGATCACACGCTCTCCGCGTTGATCGCGGACCTCGCCGCGCGCGGAATGCTCGAAAAGACTTTGGTCGTCGCGGTGGGTGAGTTCGGTCGCTCTCCGAAGCTCGGCGTTGCGACCACGGACAACGTCGGTCCCGGCGGTCGCGATCACTGGCCCGAATGCTATTCGTGTCTGATTACCGGCGGAGGTGTGCGCCCCGGTCAGGTCTACGGTGAATCCGACCGCTTCGCCGCGTGGCCCAAGAACAACCCGGTGCATCCCTACGATCTGATCACCACGATCTATCACGCTCTGGGGATCAACCCGGCCACCGAGTACCACGACTCGCTCAACCGCCCGCGCCGCCTCGTCGAGCACGGTCAACCCGTGCTGGGATTGTTCTGACCAGTGCCCCCGTGCGACGAGCCGCCGGGCGCTAGCCCCGGTTGAACCGGACGCTCGCGCGTTCCTGCTGATTTGCCAGCCGCAACGATCCTTCTGCGGCTGTGCACCCATCACGGTTAAGGTGTCACGACCGCCTTCGGAAGTAGCGTCTTCAATCGTTGCCGACCCGCATCGCTGAGCTTCGCAGGACCGAGCTGCAGCTTGCGAAGGTTCGTCAGCTTCGCGAGGTGTTCGATCGATGCGTCCGTGACTTTGCTGGAATCGAGCGTCACCTCTTCGAGAGTCGTCACCTTCACGAGATGCTTCACACCGTCGTCGTCGAAGATTCCGGTGACAAGCATCAGCTTGCGGAGCTTCGGAAGCTGAGCGATCTGCTCGCACGCCTGATTGCTCGCCGCGCGGTCGTAAATGTCGAGTTCGTACAGCTCGCCCGTGACCACATAAACGCAGCGTTCGCAGATGTTGGTCACCCGGTCGCCCGCGCGCTCCAGGTTGTGATCCACCCACAGCAGCAGGTTGGCCTGGTCGATGATCTCCGGATTGGCGATCATCGAAGCCACAATGGCGCGGTAAGCTTTGAGGTACAGCTCATCAATCTTGTCATCGTTCTCAACGATGGTGCGAGCAAGGTTAGCGTCCTCGCTGACAAAGGCGCTCAACGCCTTATGCAGCTGCTGGCTGACCAACTCCGCCATTTGCTCAAACTCACGAATGGGCATGGGCACAGCCTGATCGCCCAGCAGCATGGCGGTCTTGGCAATCCCTTTGGCATAATCGCCCATGCGTTCCAGCTCAATGATCGTCTCGAGCACGGAAGCCAGCAAGCGCAGGTCACGCGCCATGGGCTGCTGGGTAGCCATGATGATGATCAGGGCATTTTCCAGCGCGTAGCGTTTTTCGTTGATGCGAATATCATCGGCATAAATGCGTTTGGCGGTCGGTACATCCCGGCGTTTCAGCGCATCCACCGCGTTCAGGATGGCCTGCTCCACCATGCTCCCCAAAAGCAGCACTTCATCCTGCAGGTGATGAATCTGGCGGTCAAGTGTCTCACGTGGCATATCGGTACCTCTGTTTCCTGGCCGGATTAGCCAAAACGGCCGGTGATGTAATCTTC
The DNA here is from genome assembly GCA_016213455.1 of Anaerolineae bacterium. GTDB lineage: Bacteria > Chloroflexota > Anaerolineae > Anaerolineales > Anaerolineaceae > Anaerolinea. The sequence goes on from JACRAG010000528.1 coordinate 1,581, forward strand.
AGTGCGCTTATCGCGAGGCGTGGTGAAAATCTGATTGGTCTCAGCGTATTCTACCATGAGACCCGCGCGGTCATCATCCATGGTAAAGAAGGCGGTGAAATCAGAGGCGCGCGCTGCCTGCTGCATGTTATGCGTGACGATGATGATGGTGTACTGGGTCGAGAGTTCACGCATCAACTCTTCGATCTTCAACGTGGCAATCGGATCCAGCGCAGAACAGGGCTCGTCCATCAGGATGATCTCCGGCTTCACCGCCAGCGCGCGCGCAATGCACAGGCGCTGCTGCTGACCGCCCGAGAGCGAAAGCCCGCTCTTCTTCAGGTTGTCTTTCACTTCATCCCACAGCGCCGCTGCGCGCAGGGTCTCTTCCACCATGTCGTCCAGGTTGCCCTTGAAGCCGTTCACCCGCGCGCCCCAGGCCACATTGTCATAAATGCTCTTGGGGAAGGGATTGGGTTTTTGGAACACCATACCAATGCGCTGGCGCACCTGCACCGGATCGATCTCCGGGGCATAAATATTCTGCCCGTGGAAGAGAATCTCCCCTTCCATATGGAAGGAAGGCACAAAGTCATTCATGCGATTGAATGAACGCAGCACCGTGCTTTTGCCGCAGCCGGAAGGGCCAATGATGGCGGTAATTTTTTGCGGAATCACCTTTAAACTGACATCTTTGACGGCGCGAAAATTGCCGTAGTGCAGATGCATGTCTTTGGTTTCAATCGCGTAATGGTTCGATGTAGGGTTGGTCATCAAGAAACTCGCTTACTCAAACGGTTGCGCAGCAAGATGGCGACGGAATTCAACGACAGCAGCAGGATCAGCAAAACGATAATGGCGGCTGCCGCAATATTCCGAAATTCAGCTTGCGGCCTGGTGGTCCAATTATAAATCTGTATTGGCAAAGCCGTGAAGAATGAAAAGGGACCATTGGGATCTTTGTTAATCAAACTGGACGCGCCGACCAGGATCAGCGGCGCAGTTTCGCCAATGGCGCGGGAAATTGCCAGAATGGTGCCGGTGAGGATGCCCGGGAAGGCATAAGGCAGCACATGATTCCAGATGGTCTGCCAGCGCGTCGCACCCAAACCATAGGAAGCCTGGCGCAGCGAATTGGGCACCGCGCGGATGGCTTCCTGGGCGTTAATGATCAGGATGGGCAGAATCAGCAGCGCCATGGTCAACCCGGCGGACAGGATGGTACGCCCGTTATCGCTGTCCATGCCAAAAGCCGCGCCGCTGGTGATGTTGGAAATCGTGCGCACAAAAATGGCCAGCCCCAGAATAC
>JACRAG010000524.1 GCA_016213455.1 Anaerolineae bacterium
CTACGTCTGAGGCGGGGAAGCATTCTCTGGCTGGGGTGGGTGGCGGGCGGGAGATCGCCACGCGTCACTCGCGATGACATGAACACCTTCTTCGTAGGGCGTCGTTGGTCGCTTTGGGCCAACGCACCATCTTGCTCTACTCCATTAAGATGGTGCGTTGAGGCAACGCACCCTACCCAGGCACGCGCGTTGACATGCGGCGTTCATGTCATTGCGAGTCGCCTCCGAAGGAGGCGGCGAAGCAATCTCTGGCTCGGTTGGTTGCCGGGCGGGAGATCGCCACGCTCGCCCGGATGGGCTCGCTCGCGATGACATGCAGGGTGGGTGCCGCGCTTCTCTCGTAGGTTGGGAGGAGGGCGCATAGGACATCGGGCGGCTGCGCTTTATGCGCGCCCGAATCCCAACACAACTCATCCAGATGTTGGGTTCCGGGCGGTTTATGCCGTATCTATCGCCGTGGCTTGACCGCCCTTCACCCAACCTACCCGATACGGATGGCGGGAGATCGCCGCGCTTGACTTGCGATGACATGCGGGATTAATGTCGATAGCGATGCCGAAAGCTTTGCGAAGGCATCGAAACAATCGCTCCAGGTGTATATCGCGAACTCACGATAAATTTAGAATGGTTGACCGTTTTTATTGTAGAATAGCCTGTAGGATCTTTTATCAAGGAGAATCGCACCGCCATGAACAAACGCGACGCTGTGCTGTGCCTGTTGGACCCGGCTTGCGAGCCGGAGACCATCCCCGCTGCGTTCTTCCTCCATTTCGACCCCGAATTTCACCGCGGCGAAGGCGCGGTTTTGAAGCACCTCGAATATTTCCGCCACACCGGTATGGACCTGCTCAAAATCAAATACGAGCATACCTTCCCGCGCATCCCCGGCTTGCTGCGCCCCGAAGATTGGGCGCACGTACCCTATTACGGCAAGGATTTTTTTGAAGAACCCCTCAAAGTGGTCGAGGGACTGGTGCGCGCCGCCCGCCGCGAAGCGGTGGTGGTGCTGACCCTGTATTCCCCCTTCATGTGCGCCGGGCACACCGCTGGCGAAATGCTGCTCAAGCGCCACCTCAACGAAAACCCCGAGGCGGTCAAGCGTGGCATGGAAACCATCACCGCCAGCCTGATGGGGTTCATTAAAGAATGCATGCGCCTGGGCCTGGACGGTTTTTACATGTCCACCCAGGGCGGCGAAGCCGGGCGCTTCGATGACCCCGACCTGTTCGACGAGCTGGTGCGGCCCTACGACCTGGCGCTGATGAACGAGATCCAGCGCTCCTGCCGCTTCAACATCCTGCATGTGTGCGACTATCACCTGCCCTACAGCGACCTGACCCGCTTCACCGCCTACCCCGGGCACGTGGTCAACTGCAGCCTGGACCTGACCGGTGGGAAGATCAGCGCCAAAGAGGTTGCCAAACTGTTCCGCCGCCCCTTTATGGGCGGGCTGGATCGCAAAGGCGTGCTCGCCACGGGCACACCGGACGAGATCCGCGCCGAAGTGGAGCGTGTCTGCGCGGATGCGCCCCTGCGCTTTATCCTGGGCGCGGACTGCACCCTGCCGGCTGGCACCAACTGGGACAACCTGCGCGTCGCCATCGATACCGCCCACGCTTTCCATAACCGCTAAAGCGAGCCCTTTTTTGTGGGTTAAATGGACACAGCGCCGGGCGGCGGCGCTGTGCTCAAGAGGAAATGCGTCCGGTCTCAGGTTGGACCGCCGCTAACGATAATCCAGGGAATTAACCGCCGGTGTTGAAGCGCTCGTCCATCAGGGTCTGAATGGTTTCATCGTCAAAGCGGATGGCACGCAGCGCAGCCGCGAGCGGCGCCTTCAACTGTGGTTTATCATTGTCGTCGCTGTCCGGCTTGCCGGTCAGGAAAGCCACCAGCGCGTCCAGATCAATGGAATATTTTTCGGTTCGAGCGGGCAGGGTTGTGATCATATTTCACCTTCCTTGAGATAACGCTGACTAAGGTATGTCGATGATACAACCCAACCCTCCAGCCGGACAGTACCCGATCGGGTCATCTTTGTGATAAAAGGCACAACCCCATGAAGCATTTCGAAAAAATGAACCTGATCCGCCAGAGCGGGGTGATCGCCATCCTGCGCGCCTCACGCTCCGACGAGCTGATCGCCGCCGCCGAGGCCTGCCAGGCAGGCGGAGTAGTCGCCATCGAAGTGACCATGACCACCCCCGACGCGCTGCAGGTGATTGAAGCCGCCGTTCGCCGCTTCAACGGCGAGGTGCTGTTTGGCGCCGGCACGGTGCTGGACACACCCACAGCCCGCGCCGCCATCCTGGCTGGGGCCGACTTCATCGTCACGCCCACCTTCAGCCCCAAAGTGATCAAACTCTGCCGGCGTTACAGCATCCCCATTCTGCCCGGCTGCTACACCCCCACCGAAATTCTTTCCGCCTGGGAATGCGGCGCGGACATGATCAAATGGTTCCCGGCTTCCAACGGCGGGCCTGCCATGCTCAAAGCCATCCGCGCACCCCTGCCGCAGGTGGAGCTGGCTCCGGTGGGCGGTGTGACGCTGGAGAACGCCGCCGCTTTCATGCGCGCCGGGGCAGCCGCGTTGGGCGTGGGCGGCGAGCTGGTCAACCAGGCCCTGCTGGACGCGCGCGACTTCCAGGAAATCACCCGCCGGGCACAGGCCTTCATCCAGGCAGTGCAGGCAGGTCGCGCCGCATAAAGAACATCGCCCTCCGAAATGGAGGGCGATGTCGTTCTCAATTCAATCCCAACCCTGGCTTACCTGGTTTTCTTCTTGTGCGATTTTTTCCCCTTGGGGTTCTCTTCCGAGCCGATCCAGATGCCGAAACGCGGCAGGATGACGCGGTGCACCAACAAAACCAGACCGGCTGCGCCGAATGCCACCAGGAAAATGATCATCGACGAGTTTAGGTTGTTCATCAGCGCCGGGTTGACCACCATCACCACCGATAGAGTCAACATCAACGTGCCGCCAATCAGCTTGAGGATGCGGCCCTGGCTCTCCTGCAGTTTGCTGGCTTTGAGCGTGAATACCGCCACAAAGAACAGGCCCAGCTCGTCCAGCTGGTAAACCAGCATGTACACCAGCAGCAGGATGCCGAAGAGCAGCGGCGTCACCTGCTGCGCAGAGAGCAGGTTGGTCCACAAGACCGGGAAACCCGCCGTGCAGGCGAACTCGATCAACGAGACACCCGCCGCCAACACCACCGTTGCGCCTGCCAGGCTCCAAACATTGTCGCTGGCGTCCATCACCTTGCGGATTTTGGCAAAGATGCCCGGCTTGTGCTTGTCATCGATGGTGAAGGACAGGCCTTCTTTATAGAAGAAATAGTCCTTAATGTTCACCAGACCGAAGAAGAGCGCCACCAGCGCCACCACCACCTGAATCCAGCCCAGGAAGCGCACGTACATCAGCACAGTGAACAATCCGGCGATGAACAATGCGTAGATGCTCGCCGTGACAAAGATGAAGATCAACCCGATCAACACAATCTTCTTGCGTGAGCCGGTGCGCAGGGTCAGCGCCAGCAGGATGGAAAGCACCCACATCGAGCAGGGGTTAAAACCGTCCACAAAGGCAATCAACAACGTGGAAATCCACACCGACTCGCCGGTCAGGTCCACATTGCCAAAGAACGGCACCTTGATCACATTCGGATTGGTGTTTTCCGGCTCCGCGGTGGGTTGGGGCGTGGGTTGCACACCACCTTCGGGGGTCGGCAGCGGTGAGCCCAAGCCTTCCGGCACAATCCCTGCGCCGGCATCCGGGCAGCTATTGGCCAGGCACAGCTTGATCGCGTCCTCCAGCTGTTCGCCAATCGAATCGGAATAGCCTTCAAAATAGCGATCACCGATGAAGAAGGAAGGCACGCCGCGCGGCTCAAAGTTCTTCGCGCTGGCCATTTTCTTCCACAGGTCCAGGTTGTCGTCGTCGTACCAGACTTCAAAAGCACGGATCTCCAGCGCCGGGTAACGCTGCTCCAGCTGCGCCAGGAAGGGTTTGGCCTCCGCGCAGTGCGGACAGCCATCACCCCAGAAGAAATACAGAACCACTTTTTGTCCCTGCGCGCTGACCACAGAGAATGATGCCAGCAGCGCGACAGCCAGAAGAAGAAGCGCTGCTGAAACCAGCAAAGCCTTATTATTTTTCATCATAGCGATGAGACCACCTGATGCACAAAGATTGTGAAATTGGGTACTTGCCGTTGATTAGTTTACCCAAATTGGATGAAGTATAACTGAAATTTCCATGAGAAACAGCTAAAAAGGGTCTCATTTAACGTTAACCCTAGCAAGACGCTTGATTTGTTGATCAGGAATCTCTAGAATAAATTAAGGGGGCACCCAACCCCTACATTCTTAAGGAGGAATATCATGTGGAAAGACTTCAAGGCGTTCATTGGACGTGGATCGGTGATTGATCTGGCGGTTGGCGTGATCATCGGCGGGGCTTTCGGCAAGATCATCGCATCGCTGGTCAATGACATCATCATGCCGCCCATCGGCTTGCTGTTGGGCAGGGTTCAATTCAACGCGTTGTTCCTGGAC
>JACRAG010000525.1 GCA_016213455.1 Anaerolineae bacterium
ATGCAAATCAAGCGCGCGGTTCAAGTTTGAACGCCATCGCTCCAGACTCTGTCCCGGCAGACCAAAAATCAAATCCAGGTTGAGATTATCAAAACCTGCGGCGCGCGCTGCCCGCACCGATTCAATCACCTCATAGAAATCATGCAGCCGGGTCAACAACTTCAATTCCTGCGGGTCGGCCGACTGCATCCCAAAACTCAGCCGGTTGAAGCCCAATTTGCGCAATCTCTCCAGGTAACCCGGCGCAAGTGTCCCGGGATTGGCTTCCAGGGTCATCTCGTAATCCGGCAAGAAGTCAAACCGGTCGCGGGCTGTCTTCAAGATCGCCGAAAGCGCATCGATCGGCATCAGGCTGGGGGTTCCACCACCAAAAAAGACCGTGTGGACGGGCAGCCGGTCGGGGAGGCTGCCTGCCACAAGGGCCATTTCACGCTGAAGGGCCAGGCTGTATGCCGGAATCCTCTTTTCCATGCCCGCATACGTGTTAAAATCACAATATGCGCAGCGCCGCTTGCAAAAAGGGATATGAAAATACAGGCTGTAAGGTTGCATCGTTTTTGCAGAATAACACAGCCCGGCCTGCCGTGTCAACCCGGGTTGACGGGAGCCATATCGGCCCACCGCGCCAATCGCTAATGACTTTCTCAAGAAAGCTTGGCAAACCCCTACCCCTTCCGGCGGAAGAGGTAAATTGGAGTTTGAGGTGTTTGACGCCGTTTCACGGTGTCAAACACCTCAAAACGAAATATTCTCCTCCCCGATTGCTCGGGGAGGGGCCAGGTGAAGGGTTATTTGACATTTTCTTGAGAAGCCATAGCCAATCGATCCGAAAGGTTGACGGATTTTCGGTTGTGGTATAATGCCACTTGACCGGGGATAGCCCCGGATTTTCGATTAAGGAAACTATGAGCTCGGACCCCAACAACAACAAAAAAAATTGCCCCACCTGTGGGACGAAGTTGAGCGCCTCGGCCACCAAGTGTACCGTGTGCGGCACAACGTTGTCGTCATCCCCTCAAAGCGCCAAACCAGTCCAACCGTCGCGCATGCCAGAAGTGACTCTGAGCCTGCCGCTTGTGCTGGGATTGATCATCCTCCTGCTGGGTATCGGCGCCGGTGTGGTTTACGCCGCGCTTGAATTGACCAAACCGGAAGAAGCGGTCGCAGCAGTGCCAACCGGGACGGCTACCGTGACCCCCACCGTGACGCTTACCCCCACCGAGACGATGACGCCCACCCTGGAACCGACCTGGACGCCCTTGCCCAACCTGGAATACTCGGTTGCCTCTGGCGACACCTGCCTTTCGATTGCCTACACCTTCAACGTAACCCCTCAATCGATCATCTTACTCAACAAGCTTTCGGCCGCTTGCGATACGCTGGTCGTCGGGCAAAAGCTGCAAATCCCGCAGCCCACCCCAACCGCCTCACCGCAGCCCACCAGCACGCTCAATCCGACAGAGGAAGCTGAAGCAGCCTGTGAAAAGATCGAATATGTGGTCACCAGCACGGACTCGTTGAGCGGGATTTCTTTGAACTACGGCGTCAGCGTGTCTTCCATTCGCGAGTATAACGGCCTGCCCAATGACCTGATTTACGCGGGCCAGAAATTAAAAATTCCGCTGTGCGAACGGGGACCCCAAGCCACGCCCAGCGCCACACCCATTCCACCATACGCTGCCCCCAACCTGCTGCTGCCCGCGGATGGCACGTCGTTCGTTTCCATCAACGACGTGATCACCCTGCAGTGGGCTTCGGTCGGCGAGCTGCGCTCCAATGAAGCCTACGCGGTCACCATCATCGACGCCTCCGACACCGACAAAGGCAAATTCGTTGCTTACGTCACCGACACCAAGTTGATTGTGCCGACCGAATTGCGCCCCTCGGTGGACGCCATGCACATCTTCCGCTGGTCTGTTCTCACCGTACGCCAGACCGGTTCGGATCAACAAAGCGGCGAACCCATTTGGGAGCCTGCCGGCGGAGTCAGCGCGGAACGCGTGTTTGGTTGGGTCGGCTCCACCGGCCCGGCTGCGACTCCTGCGCCCTGAGAAACCATCGACTCAACAAAAAAGACCCCGCGCGGGGTCTTTTTTGTTGGATTGCCAGCCGGTTACGCGAGGCTTTCAAGTTATTTGATGGCTTCAATGGCAGCCGCAGCGCGCATGCCCGCCGAGGTGATCACCTGGCGGAATACCGGGTCGGCAGCCTCGCCGCCGGCAAAAACGCCGGGCACGCTGGTATGCATGCGGTTATCCGTAACGATGTAACCATTGGCATCCATCTCCAATTGACCCTGGAACAATTGCGTGTTGGGCTTGTGTCCGATGAAAATGAACACACCGTCGGTAGCCAGGCGGCTTTCTTCACCGGTCACCACGTTCTTCAACCCCACGCTCTCCACCACGCCATTACCCGCCACGTCCGTCAGCACAGAATTCCACACAAACGAGATCTTAGGATTGCTGCGGGCGCGCGATTGTAAAATGGCCCCGGCGCGCAGGCTGTCACGGCGGTGAACAATTGTCACCGATGAGGCGTAGCGCGTCAGGAAGAGCCCCTCTTCCAGTGCAGAGTCGCCGCCTCCCACCACCACCACTTTCTTTTCTTTGAAGAACCACCCATCACAGGTGGCGCAGTAAGATACGCCCCGCCCGGTGTATTCTGTCTCGCCAGGGATGTTCAAATGGTTGGGGCTGGCGCCGGTGGCAATCACCAGACTTTCAGCCTTCAGCTCCTGACCGCTGTCAGTCTTGACCACGAACGGATGCTGACTCAAATCCACATCGCTGGCCTGGTCAAACTCCATCGTAGCCCCAAAGCGTTCAGCCTGCTTCTGGAACAACTCGCCCAGCTGCGCGCCACCCACACCTTCGGGGAAACCCGGATAGTTCTCGATAACATGGGTCAAGGCAGCCTGCCCGCCCAATTCCAGCCCGCTCAAAACCAATGGATGGGCTTCAGCGCGCGCCGCGTACAAAGCCGCAGACCAACCGGCAGGACCGGAGCCCAGCACAATCATCTTATAGGGATGGCTATTTTTCTCATCCTCTGATTTAGCGCCCAGGTTACTCAAGTTAAATTCCATTCCATCCTCCATTTTGTCGCAGTGTCGTCTCGATCTGCGGATTTTACTCACTCTGATAGAATTTTCCGCCACAGGACAGTCATTTATGGCGGTCACTTAATTAGATACAAACCGGGCGGGCAGGTTACATCATAGATTTATTAACAGCCCGGTCGGTGATCTCCAGCGCCTTGTCAATCGCCTCAAAACCTTCTTGAAGCTGGTCTGGCGTGATGATCAACGGCGGGATGATCAACAAAGTGTGCCAGTGGGTATAAAGGAACACGCCCTTGTCCAGCAAATACCGGCGCACAGCAGCCATTTCCGGGCTGCTGCCATTGAAGGGCGCCATCGGTTCACGGGTTTTGCGATCTCGCACCAGCTCAATGGCGCCAAACAAACCGATGGAGCGCACCTGACCCACTGAGGGATGACGTTCCACCAACTCAGCCATCATTTCAGCCATCACCACACCGGTTTGCGCGGCTTTTTCCACCAGCCGGTCTTCCTGCATCACGCGGATCACCGCGCAGGCTGCCGCCAGAGAGATGGGATGCCCGTTGAAGGTCAACCCGCCCACATACTCCTTGTCATGGAATGCCTGGGCCACAGCCTCGGTCATCGCCACTGCCCCCAGTGGGGCATAACCGCTGGTCAGCCCTTTCGCCATGGTCATCAAATCCGGGCACACCTCCCAATGATCCACGGCGAACCATTTGCCGGTGCGTCCAAAGCCAGCCATGACCTCGTCGCAGATCAG
>JACRAG010000522.1 GCA_016213455.1 Anaerolineae bacterium
ATCCCTGGAAAAAGGCGCCATTTGACAATACTAGCGTAACAACGATATCCAGTAATCCAGTTCTCTTCTCGAACAATCCTCAGGCATTGTATAGCGGTCAGTATAAAGAAAATGAGGATATCTAATGTTGGCTGAGCTGCGGTCAGGATAAATGATGCCCGAAAGGCAAGCTCCCCAAGATACATAGGATGCCTTATCAATTGGTATGGTCCGCGGCTGATCAGCCCTCGATCAGCCGGTGCAATACCAAATCGCTTTCCTAAAACAGTTAGCGACCACAGGATTAAAACATATCCTGCCAGGCCAGGGATGAGCAGGTACCAGGTCGACGGACCGCTATTCACCGTTGTAGGAAGTAATGCCGCGACCAACCCCAACCACATCCCGACGCGGTCATATCGCTTGGCTGGCTCGCGTTTCATATAAAACCAGGTCAACAGCAGGTTGTGAAAACCATATAGCCAAGCCAGAACCGAAGGCCTTTGCCACGCTGAAAAGCCGGCAATCAGCGTGGCAAAGGCAAAAAATGCGAATCCCAACCTGTCGCGAACGCTATCCTTCAATATGGCATGCCACATCACATGCTGCCTAACCCGGCCACAATCGGCCAGCCGATCACCACTAGCAGTGTTGCCAGGAAGGGCAGGAAATAGAAGATCACCATCGGGATTACCAGTTCCGATCCAACCTTCTCTGCCCGCTGTTCGGCTGCGCCGATGTAATCCGCGGCAATGCTGGTCGCCAGTTGGCCCATCAGCTCCTGCTGGGCAGTCCCCCGTCGGATAAACTCCAACTGGACCGCCATGCCAATCAATTCCGGGAGTTGAGTTTCCTGGGCTTCGCGCTGCATCTGTTCAATGAGGTTGCGTCCCTGGGCCATCTGCAGTACCCGCCTCATCCATTTGCCCACAAAGCTTTGTGCCTGAGCAGTACGTCGCAGGGCCTCTTCCATGGAGACATTGGCCGACATTTGCGCGGAAACGAGCTGCACGTACTCGGGGAGTTGAGCAATAAACTGTCTCCGCATCTTACGAGCCACGCCGCCCATGCGCATGGCAGGATATTGAAAACCCACAATAGCCCCGACAATTGCAAAGACCGGTTCACCGATTACTACCATGCCAAGCCCAAAGCCGGCTACTGCCAGGGCAAAACGCAGCGAGGTGAACTGAATCTCATTCCAATCGCCCCATTGATCGCCCATCTGCGCCCAGTAGAGGTCGGCCCGCGTTTTCCGCAGGAAACCGGCCGGGGTCCAGCGCGAAACGGGTTTATCCAGAACCGAAAGCGATCTTCGCCAGCCTGCCTGTGAAGCGGTATTATCGACGGTCAGCGTTTCGGCCAGGCGACCAGTCGGTACACTCGGCGCCCATTCTAGGGTCAGGTAAATCACCAGTGCAAAGCTGGCGATTCCAGTGAGTAGGATCAAAGCCTGCATTTAGACCGCCTCCATAATCATTGAGCGAATGATGAAATAACCTGCCACCATGCTGGCCATTGCGAGACCAATCACAATTTGCACCGGGAGCTGGGTGAGCGAGCTGCGCACCATTGGATCGGAACTGAGATAGGCCAGGATTAACCCTAATACCGCCGGCAGCACTTTCGCGGAAACTAACGAATCACCGGCTTTCGCCTGCGCCCGGTTGCGCGCCATCAGAATCTGCTGAACGCGGGTCGAGATTTCCATCAAGACCTGGGTGTAGGATCGGCCGCCCGCTTCGGTAAACCCTTCGAGCAGCTGCGCCAGGTTGGCTAGAGAAACGGATGGCGAGCGCGCGGCCAGACTTCGTAAGGCTTCCACGCGATCTTTCACACGCATCTCGGTGGCGGTCAGGAGCAGTTCGGGCGTTAATGGATTCTCTTTCTCCAAAGCCAGCGATTCACCCACCTGCTGCAGCACGTCTGGAACTGAACCACCCGCCAGGAGTCCAGCGGAAATGCGGCCAATGGCAATCGGGAGTTGCTGATCGATCAGCCGGCCGCGGCTTTTGACCTTATCATCCAGCCAGGCATTGGGAACGTATAGCGCGATTCCACCCACAACCAGCGCAGGAAGCCCGGGTAAGAAGACCCAGGTGGCGGCCAGACCAGCCAGTCCTGCCGCGCCACACAGCAGCCGGAAAGTTGTAGGCTGAAGCTTCAATCCGGCTGCCAGCAGTTTATAGTCCAGCGACTTGGGATTGAGGCTGGCCAGCGTGCGAACCGAATCGGTAGTGTAGAGATCGGCTAACTTACCCGTTTTGACCTGGCTGGGAAACAGCCAGAACAGCACCAGGGTGGTGCATAACAGCCCTATCACGGGAATGATGAATATCATCGCTCTTCCTTCTCCTCAGTCCTCAATTCGATGTGCCTGCAGTTCGCCCAGTTTCTCCCACGCTGGACTGCTAACGGGCGATTGCTCGTTATAGCGATAAATGGGCTCGAACCATACATCCCCGCCTTTGAGCTCTTTGGAAACATTGGCAATCTGCACCACTCGTCGGACCTCATGTCGAATGCCGATCTGCACCAGCAGATCGACTGCATCTCCGATCATCTGATTGGCTTCGTGCGCCCGCACACCGGCATCCGCGCCCATCACTGTGGCCAACCGGCGCGCCGCTTCACGCGGGCTGTCCGCATGGAAGGTGCAAGCTCCGCTGTGTCCAGTCATCAATGCGCGGAACAGGCTCATGGCTGCCGTTCCATCTCGG
>JACRAG010000523.1 GCA_016213455.1 Anaerolineae bacterium
ACAGAAGCTGCTGCGCCGCCACAACACCGACATGAACCTGGTGGTTTTCGACACGCTCGAGACCGCGCTGCAGGATATGGCGGAGATCACCCCGCAGGCGGTTTTCATTAACCAGGCGCCGGTTGAAAAAACACTGGAACAGCTGAAAGCCCCCGGTTTGCTGCCAGAGGGTGTCCCCGCGCTGATGTGTTCACTGCAGGATAAGGACCCGCGCGCCGGCGAACTGCGCGTGGCGGATTACCTGGTCAAGCCGGTCAGCCGCGAAACCTTGCTAACCAGCATTCATGGCGTAGGCAAAACGGTGCAGACCATCCTGGTGGTGGATGATGACGCCGAAGTGCGCCAGCTCTACCGGCGCATGCTGGCATCCGATGAAGACACCTACCGGGTGCTGCGCGCCGCAGACGGGGTGCAAGCGCTGGACATTTTGCGGGAAGAAAGCGTGGATTTAATCCTGTTGGACGTGTCCATGCCGCGCATGGACGGCTTCCAGTTCCTGGAAGCGCGCGAACAACACCCCGAACTGCGCGAAGTGCCGGTCATCATGATCTCGGCGCTTGACCCGCAGGGCGAACCGGTGCTCAGCAATGCCATGGCAGTCGCCATTGGCGGCGGATTCTCTGCGCGCTGCGTGCTGGAATGTTCCGAAGCGTTGATCAAGGTGCTTTCGCCGGGCGTTGGTTGAACCGGATCCTGCCAGGTAAATCATCCGCCTGCCAGTGGTTATGGCAGGCGGTTTGTTTTATATTCCCAGCTTCTCGAACAGATCCAGCAGCTGCCGGGCGGTGAAAGGTTTTTTCAGGAAGCCGTCCGCGCCCAACATGGCAGCCAGTTTCTCTTGCGGCAGGATGGTCGAGATGATCACCGGCACGCCGCGTCCCTGCGGATGCTGTTTCACCTGCGCCAGCAGGCTCCAGCCGTCAATTTCAGGCAGCATCACATCCAGAATGACAATCGCCGGGCGAAGCTGCTCCAGCAGGGTCAGCGCCTGAGCCGGCTGGTTGGTTGCCGCGAAAGCATAAGGACTGTTGGCCAGGTATCGCTCCAGCAAAAGCAGGGTATCCTGGTTATCATCCACCACCAGCACCACCGGGCTGTCTTCGCGCGCATTGAGCGATAAAGTCGCCGAGAAATTTCCATCGGCCCAGGTGTACGCCAGGGTTCCGCCGGAGGTTTCCACCACCTGGGTCACCAGCGCAATACCGCTCGCCAGATCATCTGGCAGGTCGGGTTTTTTTTGCCTGGGCGCTTCAGCCAAAATCGTCAGTTCCACGCTGCCAGGTCTTGCCGTGCCCCGCACCACCAGCCCGCCGCCCGTATAAATTTCAGCCAGCAGCCCGGCCAGGTGCAGCATCGCCTGTTGAAGCGGAACGACATGCGCCCGCGCCTGCGGCATACCGGCAGGCACATCCACGCGCACGCCAACAGCCTGCGCCTCAAAAAGCGGCGCCAGCGTCTCCAATGCAGGGCGCAGCAGTTCATGCAGGGCCACTTTTTCCAGCGGATAGGTTTTCTTTAACCAATCGATTTCCTGCTGCACCTGGTCAAAACCATCCGCGCCATCTTCTTCGATATCGGAGCCGGCCCAATCCAGGCTGATGCCGTGCGCCGACGCCATCGATTCGGCCAGCGCACGCAAAGCCTGCCCTTCCAGCCGCTGCAGATGGCGCAGGCTTAGAGCCATGTCGCTGGCAACTTCTTTCTGGCTCATCTGCTCAATGAACCGGTAGGTCAACAGGTCGTGATAACGCTGAGAATTGGAATTGGCCGGCGTGGTGGATGCCGGCTTGAGCGCGCCAATCGCATCGATCAACAGGATGCGGAAATCCCCCACCGGGTCGGTGAAGGGTTTGCGCCCCAACAGCCCGGGAAGCGGGTTATGCCGCAGCTCCACCGGGTCATACAGGTGTTGAAGGGCGCGGCGCAGCGCGCGGGTTAATTCTTTACCGGCAAGTGCAGATGTCATGTCGTCTTTATGTCATAGCCATGGCGCAGACAGGCCCCCATGACCTATCCGAAAAGATTATAACATTGCAGAAGATATTGCCCATTCATCGTTTATCATCGAGCCATGATCCAATTAACCAACGCCCCACAAAAAGAAAAAGCCAATCCGGCAGCGCGTAAAGTCAGCGATCTTTCCGGCCGCCTGTCGCGCGTCCTGCGTGATTTACGCAAGAACAGTGCCTTCATCTTCATGAGCCTGCCTGGCATATTGTTGGTGCTCGTGTTCAGCTACCTGCCCATGCCCGGCATCATCATTGCCTTTAAAAATTTCAAAGCCAATCTGGGTTTATGGGACAGCGCCTGGGTCGGGTTCAAAAATTTTCAGTTCCTGTTCGCCACAGATATTGCCTGGCGCATCACCATCAACACGGTCTTCCTGAACACCATTTTCATCATTACCAGCATCGTTGGCTCGCTGTGCCTGGCGCTGCTGCTCAACGAAGTACGCATCAAATTTCTTGCGCGCTTCTACCAGTCCGCGGTGTTCTTCCCTTACTTCATCTCCTGGGTGATTGTCGGGCTGTTTGGTTACGCTTTGTTGAATTATGACAATGGGCTGCTAAACATGACCCTCGACAAACTGGGGTTGGATCGCATCGACTGGTACAAATCGCCCACGTTGTGGCCTGCCATCCTCACCATCACCAACCTGTGGAAAGGCGCCGGGTATTGGAGCATCGTTTACCTGGCAGCCATGATGGGCATCAGCCCAGAATATTACGAAGCCGCCGAATTGGACGGCGCCAGCCGCTGGAAACAGATCATCCGCATCACCCTGCCGCTGATCACGCCCTTGATCATCATCAATTTCCTGCTCTCGGTTGGCCGAATCTTCTTCGCTGATTTCGGCATGTTCTACTACGTGACGCGCGACAGCAAACTGCTGTACCCCACCACCGATGTCATCGACACTTATGTATTCCGTGCACTGCGCCAATTAGGCGACTTTGGCATGGCTGGCGCGGCAGGCCTGTACCAGTCAGTGGTCGGTTTCCTCACCATCATGATCGCCAACTGGGTGGTCAAACGCATCGACCCCGAAAAGAGCATCTTCTAGGAGCCAGCCATGACCACTTACCGATCATTCTCCATGTACCGCTTCTCCAAGAACCTCTCCCAGTGGATCGTCAACATCACGCTGATGCTGGTCAGCTTCATCTTTCTGCTGCCGCTCATCGTGGTCATCTCCGCCTCATTGAGCGACGAGAAAGCATTGACGACCCAGGGTTACTCGCTCCTGCCGCAGCAGTTCAGCCTGGCAGCCTACGAGTACATTTTTATGGGACCGGAACGCCTGGTACGCGCCTATTCGGTCACCATCTTTGTCACCATCACCGGCACCTTGCTGGGGCTGCTGATCATGTCCATGCTGGCTTACTCGCTATCGCGGCAGGAATTCAAGTTTCGCAAGCCTTTTTCCTTCATCCTGATCTTCACCATGCTGTTCAGCGGTGGCCTGGTGCCCACTTACCTGCTGATCACGCAGGTGCTGCACTTGAAAGACAACATCCTGGTGCTGATCCTGCCATACCTGGTCATCCCGTGGTTTGTCTTCATCCTGCGCTCCTTCTTCGCTGGTCTGCCACAGGAGTTGATCGAAGTGGCGCGGGTGGATGGAGCCAGTGAGTGGCGCATCTTCTTCCAGCTTGTCCTGCCGCTCTCCACGCCGGCGTTAGCCACGGTGGGTTTGTTCTTGATCCTGGTTTACTGGAATGACTGGTGGTTGTCACTGCTCTACATCAACGACCCCAACCTGTTCCCGCTGCAATACCTGTTGTACTCCATCATGCGCAATGCCGAGTTCCTCACGTCCAACAACAGCACCAGCATGTTAATCGGCGTCGAATTACCCACCCAGACGCTGCGCATGGCCATGGTGGTCATCGCTATGGGCCCCATTGCCATCGCTTTCGTGGCGCTGCAAAAGTATTTCATCCGCGGAGCTTTAATTGGCAGTTTGAAAGGCTGATTCAAGGAGGCAATCGACAGCGAAAATTCTTCACCGCCGTTCCTTTCGTCTATCTTGTTTTGAAGTTTTGATCTTTCAAGAAGGAGAAAATCCATGTCACGCAATCCGTTCGTCCTGCGTCTCGTCGCCCTGGTGGTTCTGATCTCCATGATCCTGACCGCCTGCGCGCCCGCCGCCACCCCCGCCGCTGAAGTTCCCCAGGCCGAAGCGCCTGCCGCTGAAGCGACTGCAACCGAAGAACCCACCCCGGTTCCGCCGACCGCCACCGCTGAACCCGCCGTGGAATTGACCTACACCTATCCCGGCAGCATCCCCAATGACCTGGCTTCCGTCGAAGCCGCGCTGAGCGAAGTGACCCTGGCCAAATTCAACGCCACCATCAAACTCAACCCGGTCGATTGGGGCGCCTACACCGATAAAGTCAACCTGATGGTTGCCGCCGGTGAAACCTGCGACGTGCTCTTCGTCGCCCCCTGGATGAACCCCTCCTACGCCCAGCTGGTTGCCAATGGCGCGCTCTATCCGCTCAACGACCTGCTCGAAACCACCCCTGAGCTGGTTTCCTCCATGCCCGCCGGCGCATTTGATGCCACCAAGATCGACGGCAAAATCTACGGCGTGCCCAACCAGCAGATCTGGTCCAAACCCTTTGGCCCCGCGGTTCGCAGCGACCTGGCCGAAAAGTATGCCTTTGACATCAACAGCATCACCAAGCTCGAAGACCTGGAAACCTTCCTGGCTGCCGTCAAAGCCGGCGAGACCGAGGTTTCTTATCCCGCAGCCGGTGGCGCTTTCACCAATGAATTCTTCGGCTGGGATCCCATCGTGAGTCAGGATGCCGGCATCGTCGTCAAGTACGATGACGCAGGCCTGACTGTCTTCAATGCATACGACACCCCCGAATTCAAGGCGCATGTCGAATTGATGCGCAAGTGGTACGAAGCCGGTTACTTCCCGCGCGACCTGGTCCCCGGTGAAGACTTCAACAATGTCTGGAAAGCCGGCAAAGTCGGCTCCGCCCTGCTGGAAGTGGTCAAACCCACCCTGAGCAACGAGTGGAAGAACAGCCGCGGATACGATGTGAACGCCAAAGCCCTTGGCCCCAACTTCACCTCCACCGGTTCGGTCACCGCCACCATGAACGCGGTCTGCCAGACCTCCACTGCGCCTGAGAAAGCCCTGGCCTTCTTGAGCCTGCTCAACACCGACGCCTCCTTCTACAACACGCTCGCCAAGGGTGTGGAGGGCAAGCACTGGGTGTGGACTGACGAAGCCGCCAAGATCATTGAACCCGGCCCCGAGAAAGACTCCTACAACCCCGGATCTGACTGGATGTTCGGCAACACCTTCAACGCCTACTATTCTGACGCCACCTCCGGCAAGCTGCAGGAAGAAACTGCCGCGATCAATGCCTCTGCTGTGCCGTCCGTCGCGCTGGGCTTCACCTTCAATCCCGAGCCGGTCAAGAACGAACTGGCCCAGGTGACCGCTGTGGTGACTGAAAAAGGCCGCCCGTTATACAACGGCGAAATTGACCCCACCACCGCCCTGCCCGAATTCCTGCAGGCGCTCAAAGATGCCGGCATCGACACCATCATCGCCGAAGCCCAGGCTCAGTTGAATGCCTTCGCTGGCAAGTAGTCTTATCGAAAGACCCTCCTTACCGGTACAATCCTAAGGGTCTGCACTAACCGGGCGCGCGCAATCCAAAAGACTGTGTGCGCCCGGTTTTATTCCTCCTCTCGGAGTGGTAGCCTAGCATGAAAACCCCTTCCACCTGGTCCACCTGGGACGTGCGCTGCGTCAATGCCGTGATGAAACTGCCGGAGCTGGCGCAACTGCGCATCGCTGTCTATGACAGCCAAAAACACACCCTGCACGATGAACTGCGCTGGGAATCGCTGCACCGCCTCGGCGCGCACTCGCTGGATGGCGATTACGCACACATCACCCTGCAGTACCGCGAGGCACAATTCAACCTGGAATTTGCCGCGCAAGACGACCGTTTTGTCTACAAAATCACCCCCGCCCTCCCCGCCAATCGACAAATTTACCGCACGGTGCTACGTGCATAGGGAGTTTGTCAGATGTAGAGCAAGCTGTTGACGCAGTTTGCTCTATTTATTTTACACTGACTTTGACTCTGTGTGCCAACAAGAGCAGGTCTTGTTGGAATGGGAATGTGCAATCCTAAATGGTCAGGATGTGTTTATTATACACGATTTTGTCTGAGTATAAAACAATATCGAATAAAAAATGCACCTAATAACAACCATAGGTGAAGATGCGTGAGGAAATTTAAAATGTCTTGCACATTGGGTCGAATACAATACTTTACCCTGAATTGAGGGCTTCATCAAGTGCTTTCAGATGTGCTGCAATATCTGATCGACTTATCAAGACCTGAAAGAAATCATCATGCAAAGAATATTCCAATTTTTTCAACGTATTTATAAGGCCCGCAAATTCAGAAAAGTCCGTCTTTGCGATTTTAACCCGAAAGCCTTCATTATCGTTCAATACGAAAAACCTTACTTCCTTTCCTCTGACATTGCCACTCAATTGAAGGGATGGCTCCCAGTACGTATCAATCACATCAGAGTAATCTAGCTGTAAAACTGTGAAAATACGCTTCAGTTTCTTTAGTTTAATGTATAGG
>JACRAG010000527.1 GCA_016213455.1 Anaerolineae bacterium
ATAATGGTCTGTACTCCTCTGCCTCTTCCCGCATCAATTCCCTGACGATTTTCAACACCCGTTCGACCCTGGACTGTCCGGATTGTTTCGCCAGCCCTTCAAGACGGGCTGTGTCGAGTTGATCCAAATTTTGCAGCCGCAGCGCGCGCAGATATTCCGGTGTATCGCTGCCTGGCTGCAGATAAAGCAAGTCCAGCAGCGCCTTTTCCGGCGTCGCCACAAAAGCGCGCTGCCCGTTGACCACCTCCACCAACCGGTAAGCGGTTAACCAGGCCGGTTGGATGTGGCGGAAGGAGTAAACGCCCAAGGGCGTGTTCAGATGCTCGGGCCGACCCGTTGACACACTGGTGGTTGCAGGCACACCTTCCGGGATCATGCTATAGAACGACAGCGCCGACTGCAGGCTGACATACGACCCGCGCTGCAGATGGTTGGCGATCAAAAAAGGATGCGGGACCTGCTTCTGGTATGGCGGGGCCAGGCAATACAACCCGCGGCGCAGCTGGATGAGCTTGCCGGCAACCGTCCAACGGGAAAGCTGTTTGCGCACGTCCATTGCGTCCACCGCGCCCGAAAGCAGCAGCCCGGTTTGAAAAACCGGCTCATCCTGCACGGCCAGTAAAAGTTGTTCAAACTCCATTGTAATAATTTACCATAAATGGTAATTTATTACAACAGAATAAGAAAAGCATAGGGTTCAGGACGCTTTTACCATCGACCACATTGTACCCAGGGCATGGAATTTATTCCCAGGCGCGAACAAAGAAAAGCGCGACTGGGATATAATGAATGTATCCCTTACCTTTTGGAGATTAACATGACCACCTTTGCAAGGCCAGTCACCGCCATCGTCGCCGGCGCGGGTGGGCGCGGAACCACGTACGCCCTTTACGCGAGCGAACATCCCGACCGTTTACGCATCGTCGGCGTTGCCGAACCGCGCGACTGGTACCGCGAGAACCTCGCGAATACCCACGATATTCCAGCCGGCGCCGTTTTCACAGACTGGCGCGAAATGGCGGCACAACCGCGCATGGCGGATGCCGTGATCATCGCCACCCAGGACGCCATGCATACGGAACCGGCGCTGGCTTTCGCCGAAAAAGGCTACGCCATCCTGCTGGAAAAGCCCATGGCGCCTACCCAGGAAGAATGCGAGAAGATCGTAGCCGCGGTGAAGAAAAACGGCAACCTGTTCGCCGTGTGCCACGTGATGCGATACACCACCTACACCCAGGCGCTCAAAAAGCTGCTCGATGAAGGCGCGGTCGGCGATATCATCTCCATCCAGCACCTCGAGCCGGTCGGCTTCTGGCACCAGGCGCACTCCTTCGTGCGCGGCAACTGGCGCAACACCACCGAGTCATCGTTCATGCTGCTGGCCAAATCCTGCCACGACCTGGACTGGCTGCGCTACATGGTCGGGCAGTCCTGCACGGCAGTTTCTTCGTTTGGCGCGCTGCGCCACTTCACCCGCGCGCAGAAACCCGTTGAAGCCGGCGCTGCGCTGCGCTGCCTGGACTGCGCCTTTGAAGACCGCTGCCCCTATTCCGCGGTGCGCATCTACATCGGCACCTTCAACCGCGGCTACGCCGGCTGGCCCGTGAACGTGGTCACCCCCGATCCGAGCCTGGAAAGTCTGACCGAAGCGCTGCGCACCGGTCCCTATGGGCGCTGCGTCTATGAGTGCGACAACGACGTGGTGGACAACCAGGTGGTCAACCTGGAGTTCGCCGGCGGACGCACGGGCGTCTTCACCATGACTGCCTTTAACAAAGCCGGGCACCGCAAAACCCGCATCTTCGGCACGCGCGGCGAAATCTACGGTGACGGAGAGAAGATCCAGCTGTATGACTTCCTGACCGACTCCACCCGCGAGATCGACACCAACAGCAGCGACGCCAGCATTCTGGGTGGGCACGGCGGCGGCGATTACGGCCTGATGGAGCGTTTTGTTGAGGCAGTTGCCAACAATGACCAGAGCCTGATCCTCTCCGGCGCGGACGAATCGCTGGAGACCCATCGCATGGTCTTCGCCGCCGAGCGCGCCCGGGTCAACCGCTGCGTGGTAGAGATGCCGCGATGAGTGGACCGGCCTTACTTGTCATGGCCGGCGGGCTGGGCAGCCGGTTTGGCGGACTCAAACAGGTCGAACCGGTCGGCCCTTCCGGCGAACTGGTCATCGATTACTCGATCCACGACGCCCTGCAGGCCGGGTTCAGCAAAGTCATTTTCCTCATCCGCGAGGAAATGCTCGCGTTGTTCCGCGAACGGGTGGGCCGGCGGGTGGAAGCACGCGTGGACACTGTCTATGCCTTCCAGCGCCTGGAGGACCTGCCGGCTGGCTTCAGTTTGCCGGAAGGGCGCACCAAACCCTGGGGCACCGCTCATGCCGTGTTGAGCTGTCGCGCCGTGGCCGACCGGCCCTTCGCCGCCATCAACGCAGATGACTTCTACGGCCGTGAAGCCTTTGATCTGCTGGCCCGTTACCTGGCCAACCTGAACGATGCGCCGGGGAGTTTGCAGGGCTGCATGGCCGGCTATGTGTTGGGCAACACTCTTTCGGAATATGGCAGCGTGGCCCGCGGCGTTTGCGCCGTTTCACCCCAGGGCTGGCTGCAGGATGTGCACGAACACCTGCACATTGAACGCCGGGACGGCCAGGTGCAGACCAGCCAGGATGCGCAAGCCTGGTCAGCCCTGGATGAAAGAACCATCGTCTCGATGAATATGTGGGGCCTCACCCCCAACCTGTTCACGGAGCTTTCTGAACGCTTCCCGGCCTTTTTGCGCAGCATGCCCAACCCGGTCAAAAGCGAATTTTTCCTTCCGAATGTGGTGGGCGCGTTGATCCACGAAGGCCGCATGCAGGTGCGCGTGCTGCCCACCGCAGCACATTGGTTCGGCGTGACCTACCCGGCTGACCTGCCGCGCGTACGCGAAAGCATTGCCGGTCTGGTGCGCGCCGGAGATTATCCCGCCCGCTTGTGGCAGGAGGCCTGAACCGCATGAATCTGACGGCTCTCTCCATCATCGCCAGCCTGTTTGATCTGCCCGGGCCTATCGAACAGATCGAGCCGTATGGTTCCGGGCATATTCACGACACATTCCGGGTGTCCACCGGCGCCAGCGATACGATCCTGCAGCGCGTCAACACCCAGGTCTTCCGCCAGCCCGAGCAGGTGATGGAGAACATCACCCGCGTATTGGAGCATGCCCGCACCAAAATCCTGGCCGAAGGTGGCGATGCCGCGCGCGAAACGCTGCGTCTGGTTCCGGCGCGCGACGGCGCTGTTTTTGTGCGCGATGAACAGGGCGGCTTCTGGCGCATGTTTCACTTCATCGCTGGCACGCGCGTCTTTGACAGCGCGCCCAACCTGCACGCGGTTTACCAGGCAGCCTACGCTTTTGGGCGCTTCCAGCAGCGCATGGCAGACCTGCCCGGCAGTCGCCTGCACGAGACCATCCCCAACTTTCATCACACCCGTCTGCGCCTGGAAGCCTTTCAGGCTGCCGTACGCGATGACCCGCAATGCCGCGCCGCCGGCGCGTGCGCTGAGATTGAAATCCTCCTGCGCCGCGAGCCGGATGCCGCCGTGGTGGTGGACTTGCTGGAACAGCGCCGCCTGCCCGAACGCGTCACCCACAACGACACCAAGATCAACAACGTGCTCTTTGATGCAACGGGGCAGAAGGCCCTGGCGGTGATTGACCTGGACACGGTCATGCCTGGCTCCGTGCTGTATGACTTTGGCGACATGGTGCGCACCGGCGCGGTCCGCGGCGCGGAAGATGAGCCTGACCTGTCGGCGGTGGACTTTGACCCGGGCCTGTTCACCCAGCTTGCCCGCGGTTATGTCCACGCCGTGCGCGAATTAATCACCCCGGCCGAAAGCGAACTGCTCGCCTTCTCCGCCAAGCTGATCACCTACGAACAGGCGCTGCGCTTTCTCGGCGACTATTTGAGCGGTGATGTCTATTACAAAATCCACCGACCGCAGCACAACCTGGAGCGTGCGCGCACACAGATCAAACTGATGACCCAAATGGAAGAACAAATGGGATTGTTGGAAGCCATCGTCGTGCGCTGCCTCAACGAAAAGACCCCTTGATCCTTGGCGCGGACCCGCCGCGCCGCATTCAACAGGAGAAACCATGGATCCGCGAATCACCATCACCCCTTATCCCACCCACGCCACCGTGCAAGTCGGACGCTTCACCTTCACCCCGCAGACGGCAGTCGTCGCCGA
>JACRAG010000526.1 GCA_016213455.1 Anaerolineae bacterium
GAATCTCGGGCTGCTTCACGCGCCAATTCAGCCAGATGGCGGTCGTAAATCTGGCTCATATCCGGGAAACGCGGGCCAAATTCTTCGATGTTGGGCCCGCGCAGTGGGTTAAAACCCGTCATGCCAACCATCGATATATGGTCCGTGATGAGCATCACATCGCCAGGTTCATAATCAGGATGGATAGCGCCGGCGGCGTTGGTCAGCACAAGGACATCGATGCCCAAACGCTTCATCACCCGCACAGGCAGGGTTACTTCAGCCATGGAGTAGCCTTCATAAAAGTGAGCCCGCCCTTGTTGCACTAGCACCTCAACGCCAAATAACTGCCCCACCACCAGACGACCAGAGTGACCATGCACGGTGGAAACAGGCCAATACGGAATGGCGCTGTATGGAATGGATATAGCATCGGCAACCTGATCGGCTAATCCCCCAAGGCCCGAACCCAAAACAAGCCCTACGCGGGGCTGTTTCTGTATGCGTTCGCGTACTGCGGCTGTGGCCTGGTCAATCTCTGCCAGGGTGATGATTTCTCGCATACTTCCTCCTGAAATGGCACGAATGGGAATTCGATCAATAAAACATCAGACAACATCATTATATCAAAGATTATCCCGCCCAACCTCTACACGAAATCCAAACCGATTTTTCTACTTCACTTCTATGACATAAATATCCACTTTACAGAAATGAAACGAAGGTGAAACGCTTTTTTTATTGTATAGATTTCGACCTTATGCTATGCTTCGATTACGGGGAGATAGGCGCGGCAATATGACAAACCTGTAAACCTGACATCCAAAAGGGACCAAACTACATTACATGAACCAATCCAGGGTTCTTGGACGCCAATTAAAGCCCGTCTTCCTGAATGATAAGAGCTTGTCCAGGAATTCTTTTGATTTTTCAGTCCCTCAAACCACCCACAACCTTTCCATCGAAGAATTACAGCGCCGGATCCAGGATTTGGAGCAGCAGCTCATTGTTGAGCATGTTCGCAACGAACAGCTGATCAGCCTCAACGAGTTCAGCCATCAATTGGAGAACTTGCTCGATCTGCCGGTGGAAGCGCAACTCGCCGCGAATACACTGGCTGGGGCATTCAAATGCAGCCTCGCCATGGTGCTGGTCAACAACCCATCCGAACAGCGCCTTGTGCTCATGTCGGCTGCAGGACCGGATGCAACCAACCTGTCGCCGAACTACCGCCACAGCCTGACGCGCGGACTGGTCGGACGCTCGATCCGTGTGCGCCGCCCTTTAATCAACCTGGAAGGTGGATCACTCTCCGAACCGGTGGAAATTGGTTCGGTTATTTACCCGTCCCAACTGGTTTTCCCGATGATGCTCAAGGGATATCTGGAAGGCGCTATCATTCTGGTGGATCGTGAGCAGAATGCGTTTGACCCGGAAGACATCCCCTATGTGGAGGCATTGGGCTCGCGCCTGATGGTTGCCTGGGAAAACGACCGGAATCGCCAGACTCTGGCAGATTTGATCGAATCAGCCGCCAGCCTTTCTGCGACCCAAAATTCTGAGCAGCTGCTGGATCGCGTGGCAGAAATTGCCCGCCGCACGACCAAGTCTTCCTATTCATTGGTCGCCATCCGCGAAGAGTTGGATTGGATAATTGGAACTTCGGGGAAGGCTCCCTTGATGTTCCCTGGAACAAAAACCGGACTGACCGGGATGCTGGACGAAGTATATCGATCACGCTCCCCGCTGCGTGTTCGCGACATTCGTAAAGACAGCCGCACAGCTGCCCTGAGTGTGGACTCGGCTGAGTTTCGATCGTTGCTGGCGGTCCCCATTTTGCTCGAGTCGGCGCTTTCGGGCGTGATCCTCGTTTTTGGTAAAAAGACCAATGCCGCCTTCACGGAGCAGGATGAATTCATGCTCAACCTGTTGGGGACTCACGCGGCGGTGTCAATTGAACGTTGTTTCCTGGACCAGGAACTGCGCTCCACCCTGAAAACCACCCAGCTCCTTTATGACCTGTCCATTCGCATCGCTGAATCGGATGACCTGGTAACCGCAGCCCAGGTCATTGCCCGTACCGCATTCAGACTTTTCCAGGCAACCAGTTGTGGTTTGGTTCTACACTCACAAAAAGGTCAGATGGAGGCCAGTGTCATTTTCCCGACCGACGATCCATCTGTGCATCACCCCAAAGACATGATCAAACAGTCCATGTCAACTCGCCAGATTATTTACCAGGCGGGTAATGAAGGTGGTTCTCGCGTCGCCATCCCCATTCAGACACCCCGGCGATGCTATGGGTCATTGTGGCTGGAATTGAGCGACAGTTTACAGAATTCTCCTCGCCCAGTGGAAGAAATCCGCATCTTCATCAACCAGGCTTCCGTAGCGCTGGAACGCTCCATCCTGCTTTCAGAAACGCGTCAGCAGGCCAACCAGATCACCAAAGCCTACAATCAACTGGAAGAATCCTACGACCAGACCCTTCTGGCCTTAATGAACGCGCTGGATGCACGCGACCACGAAACCGAAAAACACACCCTGCGCGTTAGCCAAATCTCCTCCACCATTGGAAAAGCCTGTGGCTTGAATGCCAACGAATTAAAAGCCCTGGAACGGGGTAGTCTGCTGCATGATATTGGAAAAATTGGTATTTCAGATTCGATTCTGCTCAAACGGGGGAAGCTGGATAAGACAGAATGGGACCTGATGCAAAAACATCCTGCCATCGGAGCAGAAATCATCCGCTCCATTCCATCCTTGTCCGATGCCCTGGTGGTTGTTGCAAATCACCACGAACGTTGGGATGGTAGCGGTTATCCATTCCACCTTAAAGAAGATCAAATTCCATTGTTGGCTCGCATTTTCATCGTCGCTGATGTCTTTGATGCCCTTACCAGTGACCGGGTGTACCGCGAACGCATCTCTGAACAGGAAGCCATGGACTATATAAAATCACAATCCGGAATCCTCTTCGATCCTGAAATTGTTTGTGTGCTTGAAAAAGTTCTCCCAAGCATTACTGGAAAAATTTAAAAATATTTATGATGACTTCAGACAACCAAAGTTCCAACCCTTTGCTGAGCAGGCAAATCGGTCTCCCGGTTCTTGTAATTGGCTTGGCCCTCAGCGGCTGTCTGGTCGGGATTGGCATACTCACCGACCTGGAATCCACCCACCGGGCGATGTTCATCACTACTGGACTGGTTGGCATGCTCTATTCGCTGGCGCTGCCGACGGTTCTGATCGCTTTGGCGCGCAGGCATAATGCCCTGTGGTTGGGCTTGATTCTGATTAACAGTTTGATGGTAAATTGGCTTCTCATCATCGAACCATTTTCCTTTAAAGGGATCGGACTGACCGCGTGCCTCATCCTTACGCTGGCATCCGCAGTCTTAATGGGTCGCTGGCAATCCTACACATTCATGGTCTTAACCATGTTGATGTACCGGGTATTACCTTTGATCCTGCATACAGGCATTTCACCCGTATCCACGGGCATCCAAATCGCCCTGGTCGGCATATCCATCGGCATCACCGAAACGATATACCTGATGCAAAAACGCATCGAACACGATTTTCAACGGTTGAAAGTTGTCAATCAAATGACACGCAGCCTGGCTTATTCCATTGAAACTTCTCAAGTCATGTCTTTGATGAGTGGAGCCATCCAGGCTGTCCTGGATGCGGACACCTACTTCATTGGCCTGGTGCAAGATGATCACATCAACTTGAAGTTGTTTTATGATGACGGTGAGTTTTTTTCGAACATGTCCATCGACCGCGAAGGCACACTCGGTGGATGGGTGGTCAACCGACGACGTTCTTTATTACTCACCGATGCACCTAACCAATTAAAAGACCTTGGATTGGATGGGAAAATCATCGGTAAACCGCATGTGAGCCTGTCCTGGATGGGGACACCTCTGCAAACACCTGATCATGTTTTCGGTGTAGTGGCAGTGGCCTCTTATAAACGCAACGCCTTTAATAATTCCGACCTGGAATTACTTGAAAACTTTGCCCAACAGGCTTCCATCACGCTGGACAACGCCTATCACCACGCTGAAGTGGAGGAACAATCCACACAGGACAGTCTGACCAGGGTGCTCAATCACAGCAATTTCCTAAAGCATTTCCTGAAAGAGACAGAAAAAGCTGCCCAACATCATTATCCCCTCAGTGTCATCATGCTCGATGTGGATCACTTCAAAAAATACAACGACAATTATGGACATCTGGTCGGTGATCAAGTACTGGTTGGTCTCTCTGAATTGGTTCGCCGCTACACCAAATCGTCCGATCTGGTTGGACGCTGGGGCGGTGAAGAATTTATCATCGCATTACCCCAAACCAGCGGCATTCAAGCCAACCTGGTCGCTGAACGGATTCGCAAAGCGATCAACCGGATGGAAGTATTTGACCGCGAGAACAACCATATTCCCCCACCGACCGTCAGCCAGGGCATCGCACTCTTCCCTCAAGAGTCAGACCGGCCCGAAACCTTGTTAGACATGGCCGATAAGCGCATGCTGCTTGCCAAGAACCGCGGTCGCGACCAGATTGAACCGCCAGCTGAGCACTGGCACGGCATCCAGCCGCACTACATCAACAGCTCCAATTAAAAGAACCGGTACTTCTTTCCCGGTTCTTTCGCTCTTTATTTTCGACTGTTTACTGCAACACAGATCGAAAGGCCTCAACGACAGTCTGGATATCTCCAGCTTCGATGCCGTAATGCGTAACCAGGCGGTAGCGCCGCGATCCAACCACACCCACCTTCACGTTCAAGCCTGCCAGCGATTGGACCACTCCCTTCGTGTCAGCCTTCACTGCATCTGACAGGTGCACAAACACCATATTGGTAGCCGGTACAGGCGTTTCCACAATGACGCCATCCACACCTGCCAGCCCTTTTGCCAGCGCCTGGGCGTGTTTGTGATCCTCTCCAAGCCGGGTGACCATCTTCTCCAGCGCCACAATTCCAGCCGCTGCCAGCACACCAGCCTGGCGCATACCACCCCCCAGGTGTTTGCGCATGCGACGGGCTTTGTTTATGAAATCGCGGGTTCCGCACAACACCGAACCGACCGGCGCACTCAAGCCTTTGCTCAGGCAAAAGGTGATCGAATCTGCGCCTTGCACCAACCGGTTGGCGGGCACATCTAGCGCGACAGCTGCGTTAAAAATCCGCGCGCCGTCGATATGCAGCGACAATCCCAGACTGTGCGCCGTTTCCGCCGCCGCATCCATATATTCCAGGGGCAGCACTGTGCCGCCACACCGGTTGTGTGTGTTCTCCAGCACCAGCAGCCGGCTGACCGGGTAATGGACATCATCCGAACGCAGCGCGTCTCGAACCGCCTGCAGATCCAGGCGTCCATCCGGGAGGTTGGGCAATTCGTAGGAGTGCACGCCCGCGAGGTAGGCAATGCCACCACCCTCAAATAGGAAAGTATGGGATTGATTGCCCAGAATTACCTCATCGCCCCGACCGCAGTGAGCCATCACTGCCGCCAGGTTGCCCATCGTACCGGAAGGCAAAAACAGGGCTGCTTCCTTGCCCATGCGTTCAGCCGCCAACTCCTGCAGGCGATTGATGCTGGGGTCTTCGCCCATCACATCGTCGCCCACATCCGCTCTGGCCATCGCTTCGCGCATCTCTGGCGTGGGGAAGGTTACCGTGTCGGACCGCAAATCGATTATTTTCATTTTCGTCGTTCCCAGTGAAAATTAATGCCCTTTTCGCAGAATATCCAAAACACCTGACAGATCATCCGGCAGAGCAGCCTCAAAGCTGCGCGGCTTTTTCTCGCCGGGCAGCACCACGGTCAGGCGAAAGGCATGCAGAAACTGGCGGCGCAGTCCCAGACTGGCTTTCTTCCGGCCATACAAGGTATCGCCTGCGATGGGACAACCTAGAAATGCCAGGTGCACGCGAATTTGATGCGTGCGCCCGGTGTGCGGATGTACTTCCAGCAAGGTGTGCGATGGAAAAGACTCCAGCACACGGTACTCGCTGACCGCTTCACGCCCCTTCTCGAGCGGTACGACGGCCATTTGCTTGCGTTTTTGTAGATCACGCCCAATGGGCGCTTCAATGCGCCCGGTGGGTGTAGGTGGATGTCCATCCACCAGTGCAAGGTAAACCTTTTTCACCTCGCGCTGCCGGAACTGATCCACCAGCCAGCGATGGGTTCGGTCATTTTTCGCGATCAATATCAATCCAGACGTGTCTTTATCCAGCCGGTGAACAATGCCCGGACGCTGATCTCCGCCAATGCCTTCCAATTCCGGGTCGTGCGCCAGGGCCGCGTTCACCAGGGTACCCGAACCGTGACCGGCGGATGGATGCACCACCATACCGGCAGGTTTGTTGACCACCATCAGATCATCATTTTCAAACAGGATATCCAGCGGGATATTCTCAGCCGTCAAATCTGTGGGCTGCACCGGGGGTAGAGCTACGTCAATCTCCATGCCGGCTTCTATCATCTGTCCGGATTTACCCGCCGGCCTTCCATTGACCAGGACGAAACCGTCAGCGATCAGCCCTTGCAACCTGGCGCGGCTGAATTCTGGCATGTGGACCACCAGGAATTTATCCAACCGGCCAGCTTCATGGGATTCACAAATAAACTGAAATACTTGATCTCCCATTTAGGCCGGACCGTTTTCTTTCACAGTAGAATCGGCCGATTCTGCTGCTTTTTTGGCCTTGCGATCATTGCGTTCCTGGATGAATACACCGATCAACAAAACGACCACGGCCATCGTGATGCAGGAATCAGCCACGTTAAAGACCGCGAAGGTTCCAATGGAGATAAAATCGGTCACATGCCCCAACGTGATACGATCGATCAGGTTGCCAACCGCGCCACCCAACTGCAAAACCATCGCCAGGCGCAGCGGCCAATCCTCGAGCGGCACACGCGGAAAGTAATAGATGATCGCCAGCGCCACCAGCATGGCCAGGACGGAGAAAATATCTCCCATGCCCTGGAAGAAGCCAAACACCACGCCGGTGTTGTACCAGTGCACAATCCGCGCGTAGTCCAGCATCCAAGGCCAGGGCGCCCACATTTCACCGATGGCCAGGTTATTCCGAACAATGGATTTGGTCACCTGGTCAATCAGAATGATCAAACCAGCTGAGCCTAACAATATCACATAGTCACGAAGTAAATTCTTTTTCACAGACATGCCTCCCAAAGGCTTTCACCATTCTACCAGACCAAGACGCTATTTCATAAAAATATTAGACTGCTTCAGCCAGGAAATCCATTTGATGAGCCAGCATAATCAATTCGCCATGGTCAATTTGAGATCGGCGTGCCTCCAGCCAGCTCGCCAGTTCTTCAGGTGCAACTTCAGGCATCGCCGCCAGGGATTGCTCAAAGAAATGCAAAATATGATGCAAGAAATAACCTTCATCGTAAGGATACCGGCCATTTTGCGCATACACCACCCAGTCCGAACTGCCTGCCTCCAGTATGGCAAAACCGGCCTGGTTGAGCCAGTTGAACAGGCGCCGTCCAGTCTGGCTGCCCCCCGTATCGGTGCGCTGATCCATACTGGCGTGATATGCGTTCATCACACGGCCTTCCAGCGCAGCGTCCCAAACCGGTTCCAAAGCCGTCATCCCGTCAAAGTTGATCGTCGTGTAGAGCAATCCACCAGGATGCAGCAGGCGGCGCATGCCAGCCAGCGCTTCCGGCACATTGACCAGGTCGAGAAATGCGTTGGCAGCGATCAAATCCCAGCGTTTGCGTCCGGCTTCCAGGCGCATAAACGCCAGAGCATCCTGTTCAATCAAGTCAATTTGAAAAGCGCTGTTCGGACCTCGCAGCATCAACCGGTTGCCGTAGGGTGTAGCAGCCAGCCCCTGGCGGGACGCCCACCGGCTCAGGCGCTCTTTGGCAGCCGCCAACACCTCCGCCGATGCATCCACCAGGGTATATTCGCCGGCAAAAAACACACCCCATTCCACCAGGCGCTCGAACATGGTGCCGATTCCGCCGCCCATGTCCAACACATACAGTCCGGGCTGCCCTTCCAGACCAGTCAGGCGCGCGGACAACGCCTGCCAAACCAACCGGTTTAACCCCCGGTTGTCCACACTTTTCTTCGCCGAAAGGTAACGTGAAAAGTTGTATTCCATGATTAAAATTGTAGCACTTCCTGACGCCTGTCCTGTCTGAGAACCTTATAATGAAACACGACCTTGGATAATAAAGGAATCACATCATGAAAAAACTGACCATCGCTCTGCTCCAGCTCCTGCCGGAAGGCGCCGACTTGCAAGCCAATCTGCTCAAAGGCGCAGCTGCCTGCCGCACTGCCGCAGCCATGGACGCTGATGTCGCCTTGTTCCCTGAGATGTGGAGCATTGGTTACCGCTTTTTCGACCCCACCCTTCCAGGAGACCGCGAACGCTGGGAAGGCCTGGCTGTCTCTCGAGACTCACAGTTCGTCCACCACTATCAATCGCTGGCAGCCGAATTGGATATATCCATCGGTCTCACCTACCTGGAGCAAGACCCCGGCGGACCGCTGAATTCTTTATCCCTCATAGACC
>JACRAG010000533.1 GCA_016213455.1 Anaerolineae bacterium
CGGGAACATGTCGTTCTGGGTGGTGGTGGATTGAAATAACACCTGTGGGAAACTGAGCCAAAGCAGCCCGCTGAACAACGCTGCACTGCGCGAGAAACCCATGCGGCGGGCTACCGCCATGATCGCCAGGCCAGCCGTCAAGGCTGCGAAATATTGTGCGAAGCCGGCCAGTTGGTCGGTGCCCCAGAAAAGCACACCCCAATGGATCAAGGCTTGTGCGTTATAGGGAAAAAACAGCTGGTAAGGGTAGGGGGTGGAAAAATGAAACAGCGAACCGCTTTGCATCCAATGTGCGACGCGCGCCATGTGCAGATACAGGCTGTCCACATTGTTGGGCGGGACATGCAGAATCAGGTAAGCGTTTAAACCGTACACCAGGCTGATCAGGAATGCGAACGCGGAGAGAACCGGATGTTGTTTTAGCGGCTGCCAAAAGCCTTTGAAAGAGAACCGCTGCAGGTCCTGGGTGAAAGGCCCGAAAAAGGCGGGTTTTCCAGCCCGCAGCCAGGTCAGGCCGGCTATGGCAGCCAACAGAAATTCTGCGGTCAGAAAAAGAAGGGGTTGGTTCAACTGATCGAGCCAACCCAGGACGGTGAATGGCAGAATCACGGCAGCGCATCCTGTCAGGTAAACAGACAGGGCGAATTCACTCCGGCTTTGCAACTTCAGCAATGCGGAGCTCCAGAGACTGAAGCTGGTGAGCAGGATGAGGGCGGGAATGATGAACATGGCGTTTGGGTGTAGAAATTATATCATCCTGAATAAAGATGCGCCCTGGTTGACAAGGCTGGCCGCCTGATGTAAAATCACACAAAGAAAAGCGTTGATGGAAACGAGTACATTCGTTCTTGACCTGTCAGCGAACCCGGGAATGGTGTGAGCCGGGGCAGTGGAGCGAATGGAAAATCCTTCCGGAGCTGCAACCTGAACGCAGATCATTCTGCCAGTAAGCGCGCCGGCATCGCCAGCCGTTAGCCAGGGCGCGGGTATCTCTGAAATGACGTACCCGACCGAGAGCCTGTCGTAAGGCAGGAATCAGGGTGGTACCGCGAGCTGCGCCTCGTCCCTGTGGGTCGGGGTGTTTTTATTTAATAAGCTTTGAATGGCTGGAGGCGAAAGTGTTTAAACCCGTTTCACCAAAGTTGAATGTCACGGTATTGGAAGAAGGCGTGCTGCGTTTCTGGCGCAATCACGAAGTCTTCCAGCGTACGCTGACCGAGCGCGAAGGCCGGCCGGCTTACGTCTTTTATGAAGGCCCCCCCACGGCCAATGGACGACCGGGCGTGCACCATGTGCTGGCGCGAGCGTTCAAGGATGTGTTTCCTCGCTATAAGATCATGCGCGGTTTCCGGGTAATCCGGCGCGGCGGTTGGGATACGCACGGCCTGCCAGTTGAAATTGAGGTTGAAAAGAAACTGGGTTTCAACAATAAACAGCAGATCGAAGATTACGGCATCGCAAAATTCAACGAGCTTTGCCGCGAATCGGCTTTCGCGTATATTCAGGACTGGGAAAAACTGACCGAGCGCATTGCGTTCTGGGTGGACCTGAAAACGGCTTACGTCACCTTCAAGAACGAATACATCGAGTCGGTCTGGTGGATCCTCAAGAATTTTTGGGATAAAGACCTGATCTACCGGGGCTTTAAAGTGGTGCCTTACTGCCCGCGCTGCGGCACGCCGCTTTCAGACCATGAAGTGGCGCTGGGCTATGACGATGCGACAGACCCGTCGGTGTTTGTGCGCATGCCGCTGGTGGATACGCCCGGGACATCGTTGCTGGTGTGGACCACCACGCCCTGGACGCTGCCTGCCAACGTGGCAGTGGCTGCCCATGCCCATGTGGATTATGTGACGGTTGAGCGGGCGCTGGCTGAAGGTGGAACAGAACGCCTGATCCTGGCAGAAGCGTTGGTTTCCAAGGTTTTTGGTGACGAGCCGGTGACCGTTGTCGAGCGCTTCAAGGGGTCTGCGCTGCGCGGAAAGCGCTACCAACCACTGTTCACCTTCATCCCTCCCGATAAACCCGCGCATCGCGTGGTTCTGGCGGAGTTTGTCACCATCGACGACGGCTCAGGGCTGGTGCACATCGCTCCGGCTTTTGGCGCGGAAGACATGAACCTGGCGATGGAAGAGGATCTGCCAATCATCATGACCGTGGGATCGGATGGGACCTTCCTGCCGGAAGTGCGCTCGTGGAGCGGTGTGTTTGTTAAAGACGCAGATCCGATGATCACCAAGGACCTGGAGAATCGCGGTCTGTTGTTGAAAGCTGGCACCATCACGCACACATACCCGTTCTGCTGGCGCTGCTCTACGCCGCTGCTGTATTACGCCCGCCCAAGCTGGTACATCCGCACCAGCCAGTACAAGAATCGCCTGGTGGAATTAAACCAGAAGATCAACTGGTACCCCGGTCACATCCAAAACGGCCGTTTTGGGAACTGGCTATCCAACAACATCGACTGGGCGCTGGGCCGCGAGCGCTATTGGGGCACGCCGCTGCCGGTTTGGGAATGTGAACAATGCCACCATGAGTTGATGGTCGGATCGGTGAAAGAATTGTCCGACCTGGCTGGACGCGACCTGACAGGCCTGGACCTGCACCGTCCGCATGTGGACCAGGTGACTTTGCGCTGTCCGCAGTGCTCCGGGACGATGAAACGCGTGCCGGAATTGATCGATGTATGGTTTGACTCGGGCTCCATGCCGGTCGCGCAGTGGCATTATCCCTTTGAAAACAAGGATGAATTTGAGGAGCAGTACCCGGCGGATTACATCTGCGAAGCGGTGGATCAAACCCGCGGCTGGTTCTATTCGCTGCACGCCATCTCGACGTTGTTGTTCGACCAGCCGAGTTATAAAAACGTGATCTGCCTGGGCTTGATCCTGGATAAGAACGGGCAGAAGATGTCCAAGTCCAAAGGCAACATCGTCAATCCGTGGGACGTGATCAACCAGCACGGTGCGGACGCGATGCGCTGGTACCTGTACACGGCCACTCCGCCCGGACAGGAACGGCGCTTCTCCACCGATCTGGTCGGTGAGGTGGTCTCCAACTTCACACTCACGCTCTGGAATACCTATTCCTTCCTTGTCACGTATGCC
>JACRAG010000534.1 GCA_016213455.1 Anaerolineae bacterium
ACGGATGCGCTGGTCGAGATGGTGCAGCGCGTGTGGGGCGGAATCACCTTTGAGGTGGACGGTGAGACCCGTCTGCATACGCCCTGGCCCAATTGGGCTGCCACCACACGGGTAGATGCATCGGCTTCCTGGCAAAAAGGACTGGATGCCATTGCCTGTCACGTTTCCCAGGTGGATGATTTGATGGAAAAACTGGTGGAGTTGCCCAAAACCAATGACCATCTGGTTTGGACCAACCAGACATTCTTCCGCGTGTTCAGCCTGGTCAACGGGGGGCGCGAGGTGGAGACGGATTTGTTCGCCGGTCTGCGTTGAACACCCGGCGCGAGTTGAAATCAGGAGGCTGGCCCAAGCGGACCAGCCTCTTGATTTTAATTGGGAATGAACCAGCCTCATTCAAGCCGGCGGGAGATTACTCCTTCCATTCCCAGGTATTCAACTCCGGCAGGAAGTGATAGGCGGTCAAATCCAACTGCAGCGGGGTGACGCTGACATATCCCTCAGCCAGCGAGCCGATATCCGTGCCGCGTTCCGGGATCCCGGTGGGCAGGCTGCCGATGGCCCAGTAATAGGGTTTGCCGCGCGGATCTTCGCGCTTGTCGAGTTTGTCGTGATAAACCCGCAGGCCCATGCGCGTGGCTTGAATGCCTTTGATCTGGTCCAGGGGTAAATCCGGGATGTTCACATTGAGCAGGAGGTGCGGAGAGATGCCGTAGCGAATGGCGGCCTCGGTGACGCGCCCGGCGATGATGCCGGCAGTCGAATAGTCGCTGGGGGTGTTGTTTTCGGCGCTTTCCAGCGAAAAAGCCAGTGCCGGAATGCCCCAGATGGCGGCTTCCATGGCGGCGGTGACTGTGCCTGAATAGGTCACATCATGGCCCAGGTTGCCGGAAGTGTTAATGCCCGACACGACCATATCCACTTTTTCGTCAAAGAAACCCGCGTTAGCCAGTGCCACGCAGTCAGAGGGTGCGCCGTCGCAGGCATTGGCGACCAGCCCACCCGGCAGGGTGATGGTTTTGACGCGCAGAGGGCGGTCAATGGTACGGACATGCCCGGATGCCGACCAGTTTCGGTCGGGGGCGAGGATGGAGACTTTACCAAGCGGTTGAACCGCCTGGGCCAGGGCAAGCAGGCCTGGCGCTGTAACGCCGTCGTCGTTGGTAACCAGAATGTGCATGGATGTTGTTTCCTTGTGTTATCTCTGCATCCATCATACCGGAAATGAGGTTAACAATCCATAACATCCGGTTAGGGTTGTGTAAAGATTTTTGATTTTTACCGTGGGTAAAAAAATCCTTCACCCGGAAGTGGATTGGGGTTGCCAGCGCTTGCGCTTGAACCAGGTTTTTTATCGGAGGACTGGGAAAACCCGGGCTATAATGTTTCTGTCGAGGATTATTCCACATTGCAATGAGGTACGATGAACAAGCCTTCCGCCGTCTATCTTCTTCCCCGCAGCAGCTACGACCTGATTTATAGCGGCGAGCCTGCGGCGCGCATTGACCACCTGGTGCACGTGCTCGGACCGGTTCTCGAACCGGGTGAAGCCCTGCAGCACACGCATCTGCTCCGACAGGCTGAGTTGATTTTTACGGGCTGGGGCAGCCTGGCCTTCGATACCGCTGTTCTGCAGACGCTGCCGCGATTGATGATGGTGTTTTACGGGGCGGGGTCGGTGCGTGGAACGGTGACAGACGCCTTCTGGCAACAGGGCTTGCGCATTTGCAGCGCGTGGGCAGCCAACGCCGTGCCGGTGGTGGAATATACCCTGGCGCAAATCTTCCTGTGCCTCAAAAAAGCCCACCAGCATGCCGCCCTGTACCGGGCCAGTCACCATATGGAGCGCCTGTCCGTCGCCTGTGGTTACGGATCCACGGTCGGATTGGTGAGTCTGGGCATGATTGGGCGCATGGTTCTGGAACGGCTGCGCACCTTTGATGTCAAAGTCATCGCCTACGATCCATTTGTATCTGCTGAAAAGGGCGCGCAGATGGGGGTGGAAATGGTCTCACTGGAGGATGTTTTCCGCCGTTCGGATGTCGTCTCACTGCACACCCCCTGGCTGGAGAGCACGGTAGGCATGATCCGCGGAGAGCATTTTGCCCTGATGAAACCGGGCGCCAGCTTCATCAACACCGCCCGCGGCGCAGTGGTGCGTGAAGTGGAAATGATCGAAGCGCTGCAGCGCAGACCGGATTTATTTGCCGTGCTGGATGTGACCTGGCCTGAACCGCCTGTGCCTGCCTCGCCGTTGTATTCACTCACCAACGTGTTCCTCACACCGCATATTGCCGGGTCGATGGATGGAGAGTGCCGGCGTATGGGGCACCTGATGGCTGACGAGTTGGAGCGTTACCTGGCTGGCGAAGCGCTGCGGTATGAATTATCCCGCGAACGGGCTGAAATCATGGCCTGAAGATGAGAAAATCGCCCCATTTGGCAAATTACCCTTGACAGATCTGGATTGAACGATAAACTTGACCAACTCTATGAACCATTGGCTTGTTCTTGTTCAGACCGCGGATAAGCGCAGCAAGCGCTTTTCAACCCACACCTTCCGGGTGCGTGGGCTGACCGCGGTTTAACGATACCCTTTTCGCCAAAGACCGACGCAAACAGCTCCCTGTCCGGGGAGCTGTTTTTATTTTTATTGATCTGGAGGAGCGTACGATGGTAGAAATCCTGGACAGTACTTTAAGAGAAGGCGAGCAAACCCCATTTGTCAACTTTATGGTGGATGAAAAATTGGAAATTGCGCGCCGCCTGGACCGCGTGGGCGTGGAGATGATCGAAGCCGGCGACCCAAGTGTGTCACCGGCGGTATGCGATGCGGTGATGCGGATCGCACGAGCCGGGTTGAGAGCCGAAGTGGTGGCCCATTCGCTGGCCACACGCAGCGGTATCGGCAAGGCAGCCGAATGCGGCGTGGGGCGCGTGGTGGTGTTTTATCCAACCTCCAAGATCCATCTGGATACCAAGATGAACAAAGGTGAGGATGAAGCGTTGAAGATCATCGGGGAGCATGTGGCGTTTGCGCGCAGCCTGGGCCTGAAAGTGCGTTATACGCCGGAAGATGCCTCGCGCACCGGTTTCGATTTTCTGGTGCGGGCATGCGTGACCGCCATTGAGGCGGGCGCTGACCGGATCAGCTTTGCCGACACCTTGGGGATTCTGCGCCCTTTCGAGACGTATGAGCGAATTCGTGCCCTGCGGGCGGCTCTGCCACCCTGCAAAATTGACCTGCATTGCCACAATGACTTTGGGTTGGCATTGGGCAATGCGCTGGAGGGGATCCGCGCTGGGGCGAACTGTATTCACACGACGGTCAACGGCATGGGAGAGCGCACCGGCATCCCCGACCTGTGCGAGACCATCGTTGCGCTCCACCAGTTGGAGGGTGACCAGCACTATGACCTGCATGAACTGACCACGCTTTCCGCCTTCCTTGAGCGGGTCTCGGGTTTCTTTGTCGCCCCCAACAAACCCATCACCGGCACGAACGCCTTCACCCACAAATCGGGTGTGCACACCAACGGCGTGTTAAAAAACCCCAGCACCTACGAAAATTTTGATCCCTCCCTGCTTGGACGCGAGCGGCGGATTGTGATCGACAAATACACCGGCAAACGCGCCGTGGCGGTGCGCCTGGAGGAATACGGCGTACAGGTTACGCCGGAGGAGCTGGATCTGATTGTGGAGGCGATCAAAAAAGTGGGGGACGAGCATAAGATTTTGCACGACGCTGATATTGTGGACGTGGCGGAGCGGGTGACCGGGCGCAGCATCGACGTGTTCCCGCGGGATTTGAACGCGATTGTGATGATCGCGGTGGAGTCGCATGTATATACAGGCGCGGTGGTGCGCCGGCTGCGCAATCTGCAGCAGGTGGAGAGTGTGTTTGAAATCACCGGGGACTACGACATCAGCGCATATGTGCGCGTGCCGGGCACCTGGGATTTGAACAACCTGATCGAAGAACTGCGCGCGATACCGGGCGTGAAATTGACCGATACGCGCGTTGTGCTGAAAAAACACTTAACGGAGGATCATCATGGGTACGCTGATTGAGGAAATCTTTTCGCGCCGCGCCGGTCGAACCGTGCAGGCCGGTGAAATTGTTTTATTGGATGTGGATACGATCATGTCGCACGACAACACCACACCGTTGGCGATCAAGGCCTTTCGCGAAATCGGCAAACCCCTGCGTGACCCGAGCCGCATCGTGATTCATTTTGACCATGCTTACCCGGCGCCGAACCTGCTGGCGGCTGAAAATCAGCAAAAGATTGTGCGTTTTATCCGTGAGCAGGGCATCCCCAATTTTTATCATCGCGGAGTGTGTCACCAGGTGATGATCGAGGAGGGCTTTGTCCGTCCGGGCGGCATCGTCATCGGCGCGGACTCGCATACGGTGACCTATGGCGCGCTGGGGTGTTTTTCAACCGGGCTTGGATCGAGTGAAATTGGCGCTGCCTGGGTGACGGGCAAAACCTGGTTCAAGACACCGCCGACCATTCATGTGGTATTGGAAGGCCGCGCACAGCCGGGTGTATTCTCCAAGGATGTGATGCTGCACCTGGCGGGCCAGCTGGGCATGGATGGCGCCACCTACCGCTCGCTGGAATTTTCCGGACCGTACATCGACAGCCTGCCCGTGCATGAGCGCCTGGTATTTTCCAATATGTCTGTCGAGGTTGGCGCCAAATGCGGGCTGATTGCCGCAGACGACACCACCATCGCCTACCTGGAACAGGAAACCCGGGCCGTGGGGCCGTTTGAGCGCATCGCGGTTCACAACCCCCAGTATGAGCGCGAGATCCACCTGGATGTGTCCCAGTTGGGTCCACAGGTGGCCTGCCACCCGGACGTGGACCAGGTGCGGTCGCTCGAGTCGGTGCAGGGGCTGGCGTTGGATCAGGTTTACATTGGCACCTGCACCAACGGGCGTTACGAGGATCTGGTGGTGGCGGCGAACATCTTGCGCGGACGGCAGGTACACCGCTTCACGCGCACGCTGATCACCCCGGCCAGCCAGACGATTTATGAAAAAGCCCTGGCGAACGGTTTGATCCAGGTTTTCCTGGACGCCGGCTGCACGGTCAACGCGCCGGGCTGCGGGGCTTGCATTGGACGGCACGGTGGTGTGCTGGCGGCAGGCGAGCGCGCGCTGACCACCATGAACCGCAATTTTATTGGCCGCATGGGCAGCCCGGAAGCAGAGATCTTCCTGGGCAGCCCGGCAGCCGCCGCGGCATCCGCGCTGGAAGGCTGCATTGCCGATCCGCGCAAATATCTGTAGAGGAGAAACGATCATGGCCAGAGCCTGGAAATTCGAAGACAACCTGAATACGGATGAGATCATCCCTGCGCGTTTCAACATCACCATTGATGAAAAGGAATTGGGCGGCAAGGCATTTTGTGAGGTGCGCCCGGATTACGCGGCCGGCGTCCAACCTGGGGATGTGGTGGTGGCGGGATGGAATTTTGGCTGCGCATCGTCGCGCGAACACGCCCCGCTGGCGATTCGCGGGTCGGGGGCGATCTGTGTCATCGCAGCCTCCTTCGCGCGCATCTTTTTCCGCAATGCCATCAACATCGGCCTGCCAATCCTCGAGTCGCCGGAAGCGTCCGCGGGGATTGCAGAGGGCGATGAGGTGAGTGTTGACCTTGGCGCCGGCATCATCACCAACCTGACGCGCGGCACCCAGTACCAGGCCCGCCCGTTGCCCGATTTTGTGCTGCGCATTGCGGCGGCAGGCGGGTTGGTGAAGTTCCTGCGCGAGCATGACATGGAGGAATTGACCGCATGAACGCGTACCGGATTGCCTGGCTGCCCGGCGATGGGATTGGCCCGGAGGTGACCTCCGCGGCGCGGTTTGTGCTGGAGGCGCTGCCGCTGCGCCTGGAATGGCGTCCCGGCGCAATCGGATTGGGCGCATTTGAACGCCTGGGAACCCCGCTTCCCGACGAAACCCTCCAAT
>JACRAG010000536.1 GCA_016213455.1 Anaerolineae bacterium
TGCCAGGATGCGCAGGTGTTTGCCTTTGGTCAAGGCATTGGACAACGAAGGCGTCCGGGAGGTGTCCAACAGGGTTGGCGGCAATTCCTCTTCGCGCAGCGAGTCGTAACCGCCTGCGATGTGTACCGGCGCGCCTTCCGTCTCGGGGACGCTGGCTACCAGACACAGGTCGGCGTTCATGGTTTGCGCCACAGCTTTGGCGACCGCGCCCGGGGTGCGGTCGGGATCATCCTGCAGGCTGAGGTCCAACCAGGCGTGCACGACGCGAATATCCAGCGCGCGCGGTGCGGCTGCGGGGTTTGGCGTGGTTGTGGCTTGGTTGAGAGCGGAGGGATTGGATTGAGCAGCCGCACTGGTTAGGAAGGCGCGCGCCAGCAGGCTGGGAAGCAGCGGGTAGGAAATGAGTTGCGCCAGGCGCACATAACCAGAAAAATCACTGCCGGTGGCTGGCAGGAACAGCTGGGCTACCAGGCCGGCAGCCTGCAGCCCCAGCATCGCCAGTCCGATGCCCCAGTTTTCACCGCGGCGCAGGAGAATGAACAGGATGTACACGGCGCAGGCGACCTGGGAGGCGATGATCCAGGTCCAATCTTCCCAGGATGCGTTGAAGGGCAGCAGCCCCTGTTCCAATTGCCACTGGGTGAAGGTAAAGAAGAACAATATCGCCGCTGCCAGGCTGAGTGTAACGGTGAAGATGTCGCCCCTTATGGAACGGGTGGGGAAA
Source organism: Anaerolineae bacterium (assembly GCA_016213455.1). Taxonomy (GTDB): domain Bacteria; phylum Chloroflexota; class Anaerolineae; order Anaerolineales; family Anaerolineaceae; genus Anaerolinea. The sequence continues at coordinate 725 of JACRAG010000536.1, forward strand.
GCCCACAGCCAGCCAATCCAGATCAGGCTGAAGAAAACCAACGCGCGATCAAACAGCGCCAGGAAATTTCGCGCATCCACCACACCCTGCCAGGCCAGTCCACTGGCGAGGAAAAGCGCCAGCTGTGCGATCAGCAGGATGTTCAAGCCGAAAACCACCCGGGCGCTGCCGCGCATGCTGCCGGACCGGCGGGCGATGATGGCCACTTGCAGGCTGGCAAAGACGGCAAACGCCATCACCAGGTGGTAGATGATGTTGCCAGGAGGTGCGATGAGCAGGCCGAGCAGCTGTTGAAGTATCCGGTCCATAGGTAGTTCTGTGATCTTCTTTTAAGTGAGTATAGCAGATTGCACTCAAACCTCGGGGATTGTCATGCGTATAGATCTGCAACCGTAACGAAAAGGCGATAAAAGCGACTTAATTATAAGGTTGACCGGGCATATTAACGGTTTGACAATCTTGTAAGTTTTAATCTCCGGTCCATTTCCACCGGTATGATCTATTCAGGAGTTTCATCAATATGCAGAAACGCATCCTCATTCTTACCTTGCTCATCGTATGCCTGTTCGTTACGTCGGCTCTTCCCGTTTCGGCTGCGCAACCATCTGCTGTACCTACACCTACTGCAACTTCCATGCCAGTGCCGGGTGGAGATACCGGACCGGTGGGCCCGGATGAGTTCCCTGAAGGCATCAACCCGCTGACCGGGCTGCCCGTGGAGCAAGTCGACAACCTGGATTTGCCCCCCGCGCTGGTTTCCATCACCAATTTCCCCATTACTGCCCGACCGCAAGCCGGTCTTTCTTACAGCCCCTTTGTGTTTGAAATGTATATTGGTGAAGGCATGACGCGCTTCCTGGCAATGTTTTACGGCGATATGCCCTCCGAGGAAGATGCCAGCCAGGGTAGCAGCGGGGTGACGGTGGATTACACGGTTGGCCCCGTGCGTTCAGGTCGCTTGACCTACGAGCCGATCCGCAAACTGTACGGCGGTTTCCTGGTGATGGCTTCGGCGTGGTCAGGCGTTTCCGCCAATTTGAGCGAATACACCAATGTGTTTGGTTCGGACTCGTCCGATATCAACAGCGCGATGATCAAGGTCACCGACCTGGAGAAAATTGCGGAAAAGAATGTGGACGATCTTTACGGCAAAGCCAACCTGAATGCTTACCGCTTTGACTCCAAAACGCCCTCCGGTGGTCAGGCAGGCAGCGTGGTGCGCATGGTGTGGAGCTATTACAACCAGGTCATCTGGCGCTACAATACGGCGGACGGTTCCTATCACCGCTTCCAGGATGACGCCGACGCGGTCAACTTTATTGAGGCAACCGACCGGCTTAACAAAGAGGCGCTGACTTATGAGAACCTGGTGTTCCTGTTTGCCAATCACACCGCCAAAGCCGATACCTTGATTGATGTGAATCTGATGTACCAGGATCACCAGAAAGCGCTCATCTTCCGCGACGGCAAGATGTACGAAGTGTTCTGGACGACCAAGAGCGGGCAGTACGAGCAGACCAGCGGCAAACTGCGCCCGATCCGTTTTGTGGATGCACAGGGCAAGCCCTTTGCGCTCAAACCGGGTCAGACCTGGGTGCACCTGTTGCCTGTGTACACACCTTACTATGAAACGCTGGACAGCCAGATATACTCTGACCTGGGCAAAGAAAAGCCAGGTTCCGGCGTATGGGCTTTGCGTTTCTATGCTTCGTTGATGAATAAAAAATAATCGCTGTTGAACAGAAAGGTCCGGAAAGTTCCGGACCTTTCTGGCATAGTTCTGGCAACACAAGAAACCGATGGGTGAGATTGATTGTGCGCTGATTCCTTGACAAAACCGGGGTTTGAGATAAAATACATTCACTCCGGCCGAAGTGGCGGAATTGGCAGACGCGCTACGTTCAGGGCGTAGTGAGAGAACTCTCATGAGGGTTCAAATCCCTCCTTCGGCACAGAAATCCCCATCACTGTCATGGGGATTTTGCTTTAAACTACTTTTAGGGTAATATTGAGCTATGCCGCGAATGAGACGAAACCGCACAGAAGTGGACGCCGTCAGTGACGCTTCCGGAACGACCACGGAAGCTGCGACCCCCAAAGCTGAGGCAAACCGGAAGGCCAGCACAGCCCGATCCGAACGGTTCAACCGGATGGGACGGCAGGCGCTGGTGATTGCCGGCGTGGTGGTGCTGGCGCTGGTGATGATGAACCTCAACAGCCGGCTGAGCGAATATTACCGGCTGAGTGCAGAACGCGACCAGATGGCGACGCGCGTTTTCATTCTGATGGGCACCAAAGAGGCGCTGGAGACGCAAAAAGCCTACTCGGAGTCGGACGTGGCGGCTGAAGAATATGCCCGCGATGCACGCATGATTCGGGAAGGCGAAAAGCTGATCATCCCGCTTACACCCGAAGGTTATGTGACGCCCACCCCTGAAGTGCCGGTTTCCACGCCTCAGCCGATTCAAAATTGGGAAGTGTGGTGGGCTTTATTTTTCCAGCGCTGAGATTGAGATAAATTAAAATGTTAGCCAAAGTGAGGTATTGAACCTCACTTTTTTATTTCCCGCCTCACCTGGCTGGCCAGGTGAGGGATTGAATTCGGGTAAATCCTGGAACCTTTGTCGCCTTTTACCGTCTTACCTGTGTATCAGGCGCAGGTCAGGCCAGCTCAAGCTGACCGCCCTGCGTCCAAAGAATAAATATTTACCGAAAGGCGATCAAGATGTTTACCAGGTACTTTTCTACGAAACTGCTGATGGGTTTTCTTGCCCTGTTGATGTTGGCGATGGCGGCGTGCGCGCCGGTTGTGGCTGCCCAGCCAGGTGGTCCAGACTCTGACAAGCCGGGGGCACCCGCCGAGTCAGATGGGATGGATCCGGATAAGGTTTTGCTCCAACTCACCTTCGAGCCTGGATTCTCGCTGCCCGAATTCCGCTATCCTTTTGGACGCACGCCCTATTTCACATTGCTGGCGGATGGTCGCGTGATCTACGTCGATGAGAGCCAGGATTTCAAAGTGATGCAGGCGCAGCTCACGCCTCAAGAAGCTGAAGCGCTGCGCAAACAGGTACTCGATCTCGGGTTTGCCCGCCTGGAATCGCACACCGACATGTGCGGAAAA
>JACRAG010000529.1 GCA_016213455.1 Anaerolineae bacterium
GCCTCTTTTATTTCACCCCGGTGACGTTGCTTTCCTGCGCAGCAGCCTGAACAGGCTGTACCCAAACAGCACAAAACCCAGCGGCGTGGTGATGAGGTAGAGCGCCCAATTGGTGCGCCACTGCAGCCCCAGGGCTGCAGCCAGCGCATAAACCAGGATCCCCACCGCGGGCAAGGCCAGCAGGCAGGCATATTTCCAAGGCGCAACAGGGCCCTGCAGCACGTCCGGTAGCGAGCCTTCCGCTTCAACCTGTCGATTCTTGAACAAACCCCAAAACGCCAGCCCCAACAATATGGGCAAAACCACAACCGCCGACGGCGCTGCCGGAACCGTGATGAAACCAAAATAGAGCGCAAAAACCCCGGCGACCACTCCGGTCACCCGGCGGCTGGGGGAAAAGGGTTCCGTGGCGCTCCAGTCTGCCAGCACGTAAGCGACGATCACCAGCAGGGTTGTGGTCAAAGAGAAAACGGCAAAATCCGCGACCGGGGCGAACCCGCCGTCCGGCTCCAGCCACCAGCAGATCGCCCACAGCCCGTAGCCCAAACCGATCACAGCCGCCAGCTTGAGCGCCGCCCAACGGTCCGGCGAATGCAAGGATTGGCGTACCGCGTACCAGCCGACCCAGACAGACAGCAGGGCGTGCCACGCCAGCCCGGTGAAGGAGATCGAGAGGGGCAGCATCTCATAGGCGGTTTGCACCACCAACCCCTCGCCCAGCCAGCCAAACACCGCCCCCGCGAGAAACAGCGCCCAAATGTTCTTCACGCGGAAGTGAGTCAGCAGCGCCAGAAAGACAAACGCCATCAGAGAATAAGCGATCCACGCCCCCATCCATCCCGCCAGGCTGTCGTCCGGGCGCACGCGCGCCCAGAACAGGTGCTCGGAGAAGAACACCAGAATATAGCCGGTGGATAAAACCTGCAGGAGGTTTTTCAGGATCTTCATATCATGCAATATAACCTGGATGAAGAATAAGATATGAGTAAAAAAATCAGGGCCATTCCTTCTGCAGGAAAGGCCGTAAGATCGTCTATTCTGGTGAGGCGCTTACCCGCCGGCGCAGCAACGGCTCCTCTATGACCGAAGAGTCGAGCGTGCCGGCGCCCAAAAAAGCAGTGAAACGGGAAAATCCACCAGCCAGCGCCTCTGCAAACGCCTCATCCTGACCCAGGTCCTTATGCTCCAGCCAAAAACCGAGGAGATGGAGCGTACGGGTCTTCCGGTCAAGTCTGGCATCAAAACGCGCCACCAGCCGGTCACCCCACAATATGGGCAGCGTGTAATAGCCAAACCGGCGCTGGTGCTCCGGCTTGTACACCTCCCACACATAGTCAAAGCCAAACAACCCGCTGGCGCGCCCGCGCGCGCTGACCGGATCGAGCGGCGCGAGAAAAACGACCTCATCCGTTGTGGTTTTCTCCAACGGTTTCCACGCCTCAGGCACACGCCCCGCGCTGAGATCGCTGAGCAACCCGGCCTCGTCACCGAGCGCATAATGCACCGCCTTCCAGCCTTCAACCTGCACTTCGATGATCTCATCATCAGCCAGCAGCGCCTTGAGAATGGATTTGGCCTTGCTGAACGGCACGCCGCGAAAGAACGCATCTGCCGTACGGTTTATGCGTGCCAGACCGAAAAAACTGATCTCCTTTTTGATCAGGAATCGCTCTGCGTCAGCTTCATTGCTTTCATAGATGAGATGTGCCGGCGCGACGGCTTGTGTGAGGGCATATACACGCTCGAAATTTTCGCGGTGATGAGTCATCACCTCACCCGTTCGCCATAAATAATACAAGGCCAGCGTGCTTTCCTTGCTACCGCGATAGCGCTGCAACCGCGCTGAGCCTTCCATGTCGCGGTTGCTGACCAGACCACGCTCCTGCAGGATGGCTCGCACTTCTTCGATGGCGCCGGCATGTTCACCGGCCATATTGTGGATGCGCGAATCGATGTCGGCCCCACCATCCCGCTCACGGTGCATGATCACGCGCCAATGTGGCAGTTCATCCATGGGCCGGGCAGCCAGCCAGCCGCCCCAATCAAAAAACTTGCGCTGTTCATAGGCCACCTGCTCCCACAAACCTGGCGAGTAATCCAGCACGCGGCTGTGCAATTGGATCTCCTGGCTGCGCGCGATGATCTGCAAGGGATCGAGCTGCAAATATTCCATGGCACGCATGGCCTGCTCGACGCCCTGAATGCCCCGCCAGCGCCGTCCCGGCCACAAGCCTTGTTTACCCAGGATAAAACGCCGGGCGGTATCGATGTCGATCGTCAACATGCCAGCCAGTCCTTCCAGGGGTGAGGTGCGCTCAGAACCCGTCTCATGCAGGTCCCTTCCATTCCCTCACAGGTGTTCATACACATAGAAAATGTAATCCTGCGAGGAGGTTTTGATGCCCAGGTCGTTGAGCACGCGCAGCAGCTGCGCGCGGTGATCGGTGCCGTGATTGACCACATGCAGCAGCACCTGCCACACCACCAGGTCCCTGTCCTCTTCCGGATCCACAATTGGCTTTTCAAACAGGCTCTCGTCGCGCAAATCCGCCAGGATTGCGCGCATTTTCTGCTCGACGCCGTCCCAATAAGCGCGGATGCGTTCCCGGTCATCCCCGTCCGACGGCACAAATTCCGGGGCAGGTTCCACGCCGCGCAGTTCGCTGAACCACACGTCGTCCACGCTGATGAGATGCAAAACCTGGTCCCGCACCGATCCGTGCGAATAGCCCACCGCCTGGGTAAATTGCTCAGGGGTGAGCTGCGTGATGCAGCTGTCCCACAGGCTGCGGTTTTCGTTGAAGTGATAACCGTAGAAATGGCGGAAAGCGTCTGCGTTCATGGAATATTCCCTCCTCGGGTTGCGCCCGTGCGCCTGTTGGGCCTGGAATGCCCCAAAAGCCGGCGGCGGTCACGCCCACGCCGGAAGATGCGCGCCCTCCCGCGGGGAGATCAGTCCTGTGCCCGCGGAATCCAATTCGAGGGCCTGCCTGCCTGCTGACCGAGAAACATGCGCAGTTGAGCCGCATGTTCCTGCACATGACGCAGATTGTACAGGAGAAGCTCGGCAAAAGACAACTCCCCCCACGGGAACCGGCACAACCGGTTAGCCTGCGCTGCCTGCAGCGATTCAATCGTCTCCTGGCAGCGCCGGCGGCAGGTTTCCCAATATCCCAGCAGTTCTTCCCGCGTGTAGGTGCGCGGCAGAACCTCGCCGGCCTCCATCTCGACCAGGTCAAAAGGCGCGGGCGGGGAAAAGCCCTCTTCTGCCCCCGTCAGGTAGAGATCCAGCCAGAAAAGCGTGTGATACCCCAGGTACCAGAACGTCGAAAAGCCGGGCGCCACCCACTGGTCAGGCTGGTCAGCCCAAAGCGGCTTTTCCCACAGCTCCTGCGGGCAGTCGCGCAGCACCGCGCCGAGATCGTCAATGGCTGCGCCAAACTGGCGCCAGATCATCCCATTGTCCAGCGTGATCGCCATCCCATGCCTCCATTCTTTTCCATATCGCCCTCCCCGCTGCCGAACTCACCCGGCAAAGCGTGGATTTCGAGCCGTTCAGGGACGCTTTTCCAGCTCTTGCAACACCCGGCTCTCGGTATAACCGGTCAGCCTCGCCATTTCTTCGATCGAGTGGCCCTCCTGCTGCAGCCGGTGGAGGACAATATCCATCTTTTCAGCAATCTCCAGAACGTGGTGGTCCGCATCGTAAAACCTGAAATTCCGCTGTTTCCACGGTTGTTCTTTGATCCTGTGAATGAATTGAAAA
>JACRAG010000530.1 GCA_016213455.1 Anaerolineae bacterium
ATCGTCCAGGTTCATTATTGAAAATTCCTCCGGGGGAAAAGATGTTTAGATTTTACCTTGTTTCAACTGAACCAGCAGTTTATATACCTTGTTTTTTCGCCAACCCGATTGAGCCGCAGCTTCATCAACCAAATCACCGCCGGTGGGCTGTTCGGCCATTTTGTTGCGGAGCCAATCCAGCAGTTCGTTTTCATTCCATTCCAGCGGGGCGAGGGCTGCGCCCGAGACGACCAGGGTGAATTCACCGCGCGGGTCGTTCCTGGTGAAATGGTTTGTAATTTCGGTCAATCTTCCACGCACAAACTCTTCATGCACTTTGGTCAATTCACGCGCGGCTGCGGCCTCACGATCACCTAATACAGCACACAAATCTTCCAGTGCATCCAACAGGCGGTGCGGCGTCTCCAGAAAAACCAGCGTGTAAGGTAGATGCGCCACGCCAGCCAGCAGTTTCCTACGATCTCCCGACCGGCGTGGTAGGTAACCCAGGTAAAGAAACGCGTCCGTCGCCAGACCTGATCCGGTCAGGGCTGCGATGGGCGCCGCCGGACCAGGGACCGGGCTGACCGGATATCCAGCCTTGACCGCCGCCACCACCAGTTCATATCCCGGGTCGTTCAGACCAGGCGTACCTGCATCGGAAACCAGCGCCACATCTCCGTGAGAAAGGGCATCCAGCACATCGGCAATTCGCCCGATCTTGTTATGTTCGTGGTAACTGATGCTGCGCGTCTTGATCTCAAAATGATTAAGCAATTTTTGTGTCTGCCGTGTATCTTCGGCAGCAATCAACTGCGCCTCGCGTAAGATTCGCAAGGCGCGCATGGAAATATCTTCAAGATTGCCAATCGGGGTTGCGACGAGAAATAACGTTCCCATGGGTTATGGTATAGACCAGACCAGATACTCGATGCCCAACCCGCTGCCGGGCATGTCTACAGAGGAAATTTTCACCCAGCCAGGCAAACTCTGGCTGGTTTGTAAGCAAAGATAACTACCTTCCAGTTCCGTCCCGATGATCACAGGCTCAGCTGACAACGCAGCGCCTCGGCAGTCGCTTAACCCTGGAATCGAACCTCCCACCAGGACTGCCTTTGATCCGTTGACGAACTGCAATTTCAAAACGCTTTCCACCTCATCCAGCAACAAGTCTGATTGTTCCGCAACATCTTTATTACCCGTCTCCAGGTCAACGGATTCCTTCGCCAGCAGCATACTGGTTCCAGAACCAAGCACAGCAGGTGTGACTGTAGGTTGAGGCGGCGAAACCGTTGGCGTGTTTGTCTCCAGGGCAACCACCTCTATGCGCGCCCAAAACGGCGCTCCGCCTCCTGGGCCGATGCCAAAAAGGTCGCCTTTCGCATCCCGCAGCTTCCAATTGCTCTGGTACACCCCGGATCGGGCTGGAGCGATCATATCTACGGACAGGTCCACCGATTCCCCTGGATTCACCAGGCGCGCTAACGGTTCATCCCGGCGCACACCCAGGTCATCGCCGGAAAACCAGACGACAGAATATTGCTGGGTCCAAGCACATGTGCCGGCATTAACCAATCGCCATGTTTTTACGAATTGGTCACCCGGTTTCATGCGCGAATCATCGGCAATGGTGACATCGATGGGAATGCCCGCTTTGGCCAGATTACAGGGCACTGAAGGGGTTGGTGTAACCGTTACGGTTGGCAGTGCTGCCGTTTGAGGCGCTGCGATGGTCGGAGAAGAGGTTGTTTCCTGCGAAGGGGTACTGACGGTTGCGGTGAGTTCCTGTGTCGGCTCGATGAACGCCCCGGCAGTCGCAGTTAAAACCGCCGATACAGTGCTGTATTGGGGAGGCAGTCCGGTAGCATTGACCCCTGGAAGGTTGTTTCCAGGCAAGTTGCAGCCCGCTGCCCCAACCACAGCGACCGCCAGGACAATCAATGTCAATGACCGCAATTTCATGGATGGCTATCTCTGCTCCCATTCTACCAGATTATAACCATCCTTCGACCTGATCTACAACCGATCCTGCGGGAAGATCACGGCTGTCCGCAAAGCAGGTTGACAATCTTGGGGGATATTCTTTTTGCCTCCTTTCATGAGGGGGCGGCGGCGAAGCCGCAGGTGTGGATAAAGGGCTAATCAAAGACTTTGCGAATCGCCCAGACGGGAAGTTAGCTGAACCAAAATCGGGAAACTCACCTAAAAATTACACGGATTGTCCAAGTTTTGCAGGAAATCGCTATAATATACATACGGAAAGGACTCACCTATGCCCACTCCCAGCATCGACCTCTCTGACCTGGCTCCAGTGATTCAGAGCCACGCCCAAAAAGGGCGCACCGCCTTGTTACCCGCCCTGTATTCCGTACAGGATACCATCGGTTACATACCACCGGAAGCGGTGCAGTTCATCTCCGACCAATTCAATCTCCCACCAGAGGAGATCAACCAGGTCGTGCGCTCTTTCCCTTTGTTTTTCTCCGAACCGGTCAGCAAAACCGTCATCCATGTGTGCAACAATCCGGTGTGTGCCAACGCTGGAGCGGACGCTGTCATGAAACGATTTTCGCTGGCTGTGGAAGAACGCCGGGCTGCCGGTGAGCCAGTCGGCGCATTAACCATCGAATTTGCGCCCTGCCTTGGCTTGTGCGAGCACGCGCCCGCGATGATTGTGCAGGGAACATCGGTTGCCCGCGCCGACTCGCTTTCGTATGAGGATATTGTCGCCGGCCAATTAAGGCATCCGCGCAGCATCGTCCGCAATGAGATTGCCATCCTCACCGCCAATTGCGGAAAAAATCGGGTCAACAACATCATGCTCTACCAGGCAGGCGGTGGATATCAGGCGCTGAAGAAAGCCATTGCGGCCGGCCCGCAATTTGTCCTGGATGAAGTCAAAGCCTCCGGACTGGTTGGCCGCGGCGGCGCAGCCTACCCGGCCTGGAAAAAATGGTCAACCGTCGCCGAATCGGGCGCAAGCGACAAATATGTGATCTGCAATGCAGATGAGGCCGAGCCAGGTTCATTCAAAGACCGGGTTCTCCTGGAAGATGAACCTCACCTGATCCTGGAAGGTTTGATCCTGGCTGGCTTTGCCACCGGCGCTGCCAAAGGGTTCATCTACATTCGCGGTGAGTATATCTTCCAGTACCGGGTGATGATCAAAGCCATCGAAGAAGCCCGGGCTGCCGGCTTCATAGGAGAGCACATTCTTGGCAGCGCCTTTTCATTTGAGGTTGAGGTCCGTCGCGGCGCAGGCACGTATGTCGCAGGCGAAGAAACTGCCCAAATCAAAGCCCTGGAAGGCAAGCCCGCCATTCCACATGCCAAACCACCCTATCCTTCCATTTCAGGACTTTACGGCGCGCCCACCGTGGTAAATAATGTGGAGACCCTGGCGAACGTGCCATACATCCTCCGCGCAGGTTCCACGGCGTACCGCAAGATTGGCACCGATGCTTCCTCCGGGACCACATCGCGAACCGTCATCCGGGCGCGGTCCGGAGCGTAGGACGCAAGCCACGCCCGGGCCGCCGCCACACGCTCGTCGAGAATGGCCCGCTCGCGATCGCTCAGCGCCGAACCCTTCTC
>JACRAG010000068.1 GCA_016213455.1 Anaerolineae bacterium
ATGGGCATCTATGATCGCTGCCCGGTATGGAACGCCATTCGTAATCAGGTCAAGGGGTAATCCCTTATTTTCAAAATCAATCCAAAGAGGCTGCCAGGGATATTGATACTGGCAGCCTCTTTGATCAATATCCAAAAAATCAACATTAGTCGGAGTGGGTATAATGATAATGTACATCCGGGAGCGTTAAACCATCACATAATGCCATTGGGTGGGGATAAAGCTACATGGTCGATCCATCCAGACTCAGCAAACGCGAAACCGACGTGGCTAATCTGCTGATCAAAGGGAAAAGCAACAAGCAGATTGCCGCTGCCCTTCAAATCTCTGATAGCACCGTTGAATTTCACCTGACCAACCTGTATGCCAAAATCGGCGTCGGCTCGAGGGCCGAGGCAATCATTCTGCTAAGCCAACCAGGGAAAACCCCAGGAACCTCTGATTCAACCCCCGGCATAGTCGATCTTGATCATCCCAGGGATTTTCCCGGGAATTCCCCAGTTGAAGTGGGTAAACCGCGGGTGGACAATGGAGCTGATCCAAAGCCACCAACACCTGAGGCGCTTGACATGCCCCAACCTCCAACTGCATTCCTTGCTCTCAACAGAACTCCTGTGTTCATCGCATTCTGTCTTCTGGTCGTTGCGATGTTTCTGTTGGTGCTTTCTTTGAATAAATCTAATGAAATTTACGCTAGAGAATGTGAAAATCCCGACCAATTCACGACAGGCGCTCTTATACAACGATCGAATGCATCCGCGGGAAAGGTCCTTGGTCAGTTTGGCACAACGGAACTCGAGCCCTGGCCTGCTCAAGCCGGGTTTGTGAGTTACGACAGGATTAAATTGCCGCAAACGCAACACCTGGCCATGAAAATTCATTACAGCAAAGCCAGCCCTGCCACAACACCGATTTCCATTTTCATGGATAAAGAATCCTATCCAAGAGCGATTTTTTATCCGATGGAAACGAATGATTGGAACGTCTTTCACTGGAGCGAACCTATCGCTCTGGGCGATATAACCAACGGATTCCACACCATCTTGTTCTATTCAGAAGGTCAACCGTATGGGGTTGCAGACCTGGACAAATTCATACTGATCGAATACACGCCCTGACCAATTTATTGTTCTTTCAATTCAACTTCCCATCCTGGCTAAGGAGAAGAAAGACATGCTCACCAAACGCTTGATTTGCTGGTTATGCTTTTGGGTTTTACTCCTTTGTGCCTGTACGCCAGGAAACGCCAAGACAATCACTGTAGAAATCAACCGGTTCATTGAAGTCACGCGAATTGCTGAGGCTACCCGGGTTGTAGAAGTCACCCGGCTGGTCGAAGCAACTCGGCTGGTTTTTATTCCTGAACCAACCCGAACCCCCACTCCGGTTTCAGCCCCGATCGCAATCGATCCCAATGCGCCGGTCCAGTACGGAATAGAAGTGACCCGGGGCGTTGATTTACCGCTGCCACTTACTGCACATAGTGCCACGCGACTCAATGACGGGCGCATCTTACTGACTGGAGGCAGCAACAACATCAATGATTTTTACTCGTTGGTTGAAATATTTGATCCAGCCACTAACTCGATCACCCAGGCAGCTCCTCTGAACACAGCTCGACACGCCCATACAGCCACCCTGCTCCAAGATAACCGGGTGCTTGTCGTAGGCGGATATAACTACCAGAACCAATGGCTGACCGATGCGGAAATATACAACCCAACGACAAACGCCTGGAGCATTGTGCCTCCGCTCTACCCACATGGGGTCGAGCACACCGCTACACTCTTGAATGACGGTCGAGTCCTGGTGATTGGCGGTTGCATTGGTAGCGGTGTTTGTACCGATCGGGTTGAATATTTCGACCCAAACACCGACTCCTGGAGAGAAACAACCCCTTTGCCTTCCAATCGGGCCTCCCAAGGGGCTGTCCTGCTCGACAATGGGTTGGTGCTGATTGCCGGAGGCGGAGGATCGAATGGTATTCCCTATGAAGGCGATGCATTGCTCTTCGATACACAGGCCAATCAATGGGCTCTGACCGGTCCAATGCTCATCCCTCGCACTCAAGCCAGAATAACCAAATTAAGTGACGGAAGAATTCTACTGGCTGGCGGTATCACGATTTCGGATAACCCCGAAGTGTTGGATATAGCAGAAATCTACGATCCAGCAACCAATGCTTGGACGACGATCGCATCCCTTGGCAGCCCACGATATGCATTTTCGCTACTCGCTTTGCCTGGAGGCCAGGCGATCGCTCTAGGTGGAGCACGCAAATACCATACCCAATGGAATGCAGCCACTTTTGTGCGTGAACTCGAGATCTACGACCCAACGACAAACCGCTGGTATGTGGCAGGTGAACTGCCGCAGTACATCGCTTATGGAGCCGCGACTTATCTCTCCGCCAATCAGCTCTGGTACACCGGCGGCACCGCGGGGAATGATATCGCCTCCGCTTGGGCTGACACCTGGATTTTAAGTATCTACGCATTCAATCCATAAACCAATCTTATCAGCAATCAAAAACCCTGGACTTCCGCTCGATGAGCTGAAATCCAGGGTTGAGCTTCGTCCAGAAAAGCGGACAGGAGCTCGATCTTACTCCAGCACAACCACGCTGTGCGCGCCTTGTGCGGGTAAATCCACACGAATGTAGCTGTCCTCCACTACAAACGGCAGTGCCTGTCGTTCAGGTGCGAGGTAAACCTGTGCAGGCGGCTGTCCTTGCCAGCGTACTCGGACGGACAATCCGCTGGTCGTCCAACATTGATCCACATGCGGAATCGACTGGGATGAGCGCCGTGGATGGTAAGCCACGACATGCACAATTGTGCGCTGCGGGTGGTCCTGACCTGCGGGCTGGGTGTGCAAAGCCATCTCAACCCACCCCGGCGCGGTCGGCAGCAGCATCGCCGGCGGCATGAAGCCGCGCAGCAATTTGACCGCCATAGCGCGGTAGGCCCAATAATCCCAAGTGCGATATGCGCCAAACAGCGGTGCGGCAAAATACAACACGTTGGCGCTTTGTACTGCCACCGGTGCGTTCAAACCGTCACCGACTGGGGCGTGCTGGTGACTGGTGAAATGCTCCCAGGTGCGGTTGAACTGTGCGCGCTTGATCTCCCCCACCCCGCGGGCGCCCGGTCGGGCGCTCACGATATGCGCCTGATCGTAAAATACATAGTCATAATCGTCAGCCAGCTCGCTGCCGCCCAACAGACTGGCATCCGGTCGCAGATAGCTGGGCCGGGTGGGCGCCAACCCGGCATAATTCACGGGAATCTCGTCCAGTTGGAACGCCCCGCTCGTCGCATCAAATCCGCCGGTGCCGTTGACCACCAGTTTGCCGCCCTGCGTCAGGTAGGCCTTGAGTTTCGCCACCCAGCTGTCGGACAATTTTCCACAGTCTGAGAGGAAAGCCACCGGGTAACGGCTCAGGTCAACATGTTCGTCGGCAATGTCAAATTGAATCCCCTCTTCGAGCAGCATTTGCGCCGCGCCTTCCACATCCGGGTGCAGGGTGCTCACGCCAGGCGCTGCCCCCACGGGTTTGCCCACGGTCAGCAATGCGATCTCAGCCGCCGGTTGTGCGCCGTACAGCCAGGGCTCCAGCGCCTCCACCCGCGCGAAAGATTTGCCGATCAGGCGATACACCGCCGGATCCAGCACGCCGCGCGGGTGCAGCTGGTCGCCCACGAAAATTTGCCCGCCGCCCGCCAGAATGGTGCCGCATTCATAATCTAGCTGATCTTGCGTTTTCAACCCGCCAAAATCGGCCCAGGAACGGTGAAAACGCCCGGTCATCCCGATCACTTCTTTCCCGTAGGTGCGCGCCATGCGGGCGGTGATGGGATAATGCAGGTAGCCCCAGGTGTCGCCCGAGGTGGGCAGGCTTTCGACTTCCAGGTGCGTCATATACGGGATCGCCTCACCCATCTCAGGCGTGGTGGTGCCGTTGTAATAAATGCTCGCCTTGGGGGTTTTCTGCTGGCAGATGCGGGTAACTCGCTCGAAGAAAGCCAGGTCTTGCTGGCGCGCATAACCCCACACGGCGTCATCGTCTTCCAGGTTAACACCGGCTTTGCGCATCTGCGCCATGCTCCAGGGTGAATAATTGGGCGCCGGGAAGCAGATGTCAAACCAGTACCCGTCAATTTCCTTGCCAAACAGGCTGATCAGTTCATCCACCTGGGCCACAAAATAATCCGTGTACCCCGAGGACAGGTCCATGGTGGACCAGCCCCAGGCGCCGCTCAGCACCGGGCGCATATTCAGCGTGCCATCTTTGCGCACGCACACCCACTCTGGGTGCTGCATGCCCGCCAGGTCGTCCCATTTGACCGAAACGTAAATCGGGCAACGGATGTCCGCGCGGTGCAGCGATTCCACCATCGAACCCAACAGGTCAAACTTCAACTTGGGGTGCATGGTGCCCACTTTGGTGGGGTAGTACGAATAACCGTGATGGCACTTGGCGAAGATGTTGATCGTATCCACTTTGCCAAGCTGCAGTGTTTTCACAAAAGTTTGTGCATCAAACTGATCGCCAACCGACTCGACTTCCAACGCGGTATGGAAATCCAGGTGAACCTGGCGAAAACGGTGTTGGGTCTTTTCCATTCATCCTCCTTCATACGATGAAATAACTTTAGCACAACCCCCTCCCGGTTGGGTAACCGGAAGGGGGTTCAGGTCAATCGAAACGCTTACAACAAAGACTTACTTGTATTTGGCGTCGTAAGCAGCCTGGTAAATCGCCAGGAAGTCATCCAGACCGGAATTCTTGAGTTCGGCCAGGTAGGAGTCCCAACCGGAGGCAATGTCCATCTCGCCGGTGATGAAGGAAGCGTACATCTGGTCGACCAGGGTGTACAGGGCGGTGTTCAATTCGCCCAGGCGCTGTGACTGCGCAGAGTCGAAGACCAGCGGAGGCAGCTGCATGTCGGGCTTGCCGGCAGGAGCGTAGAGCTCATTGCTCCAGTTGTACAGGTAGCGCTCCAAAGGATCATCGGGGTTGAATTCCTGCGCCAGGCGGAAGGCGGCGGAACGATACGCCGGTGCGGCCTGGTTCCAGCTGACCTTCTGTTCGCCTTCATTGTAAGTCACGAGGACTTTGTATTGGGCAGCGCCACCGTCGATCGATTCGGCGCCGTCTGCGGAATAATCCCATTCCTCACCGGGGCGACCAATCGCGTTGCGCAGCGTGGCTTCAAAGTTGTACATCAGGTCAGCCAGGCGGAAGGCAGCCGCGGGGTTCTCGCAGGCGCTGGTGATGACGAACTTGCCGTTACCGATCAACGAGTAAGGGCTCTCGGGGAACCAGACATCGCCGGAGGGGCCTTTCAGCGGCGCCACGGGCACATATTCGGTCCAACGACCGCTCGCGCCACCCCAATCCAGGAACATGCCCGGCCAACCTTCCTGGGTGAAGCCCAGGATGGGGGCGTCAGGATTCTCAGCCAGCGCCTTGAGTTTGGTCGCATCGTTGGTGAAGGCTTCGGGGTCGATCAGGCCTTCGCTGTAGAGTTTGTTCAAGAAGGTGACGCCCTCTTTCCAACCGGGCTGGGCAAAAGCAGCCTTGACCGTGCCGTCTTCCACATACAGGTAGCGGTCATTGGAGAGGTCGTTGTTGTACACAAACGAGTTCATGATGAACTTGTCAATGTTGCCGTGCCAGTCGCCGGTCACAGAAGCGGACCACGGGATTTCATCGGCGATGCCGTTACCGTTGGGGTCCTGTTCTTTGAAGGCTTTGAGGACGGTGTAGAGCTCATCGGTGGTGGTGGGAACGCTCAGGCCAAGTTTATCGAGCCAGGGCTTGTAGATCCAGGCTTTCTGGGAGAGCGAGCAGTGGTAGCACTCATTGATGTCCACCATGGCGTACATTTTGCCGTCAGACAGCGCCGAGACTTCCTTGATCTGGGGCAGGTCGGTCAAAACCTTTTTGTATTCGTCGCCATATTTCTCGATCAAGTCATCCACGGGGACGATCAGACCCTGATCTGCCAGCACCTGCTGTTGATCCAGCGGCAGGTTGAAGTTGATGATGACATCGGGGAGTTCGCCGCTGGCGAGCACCAGGTTCAGTTTCTGGCGGGCTTCGTCAGCATTGTTGGGCGCGACATCAAACACCAGGTCCAGGCCGGTTTTTTCTTCCAGCCATTTGGTGTAATCATTCTCTTCATAATCGGAAACGCCGTTCGATGCAGCGATCAGAACTTTCAATGTGGTCTTTTCATTCACCACCGGGAAAGTGCCGGCGGGTGTTACGGGCTCAGCAGCGGGCTGTTCGGCGGCGGGCTGTTCGGCAGCAGGTTGCTCGGCAGCCGGCTGTTCAGCGGCAGGCTGTTCAGCGGCGGGTTGCTCAGGAGTCGCGGCGGGGGCGCAGGCAGCGAGCACGAAGGCAGCAATCAAAAGAATGCTGAGGAGAACGGACAGGCGGTTCTTTTTCATCAATTTCCTCCAACAACGAGAAGAGTAGAGAAAGACCAAACACTGGTGGCAGCATACTGCCATTTCGGTAGTTGGGTATTTTCCAACCAGGCATACACATAAAGTTTGACAGGAACACCCTGGTGGTCAACACCTCCTCAAACTGGCACAATCTCGAATGGGCATTACCAGTAAGGACTAACCTTTAATCGAGCCGATCATCAACCCCTTGACGAAGTACTTCTGAACAAAG
>JACRAG010000531.1 GCA_016213455.1 Anaerolineae bacterium
AAGATGGTGCGTTGGCCCAAAGCGGCCAACGACACCCTACGAAGAGGGTGTTATGTCATCGCGAGTCGGGCGTGGCGATCTTCCGCCAGGCAAGCATCCGAGCCGACAATTGGTCTGTCATACCCATGAGATCCACGGCACAAGATGAGACCAAAAATTCACGACGCGTTTTCCCTGGCGGGCAGATTGCCTGTGACAAAGGGGGTGATTTAACGTACTATAAATAGATGATTCTGGTATTCTATTTAATATTGGTTTCATAAATTGACAAATCATGGTTAATAGCTATAATCATTGATTATCTTTGCGAGGCTTGACAACTCGATACAGGAGGTGAATCGGACCCATCCTCACCTTGCCTGGCCTGGACCCACAGGCATTGTTTTGTTCGCACACATCAAAGGAGAAGATTGTGAAAAAGAACGCTCTGTACACCATTTTTGCATTGGTGATCGTATTGAGCATGCTGCTGGTTGCCTGCCAACCTGCCGCACCCAGCGGCGAAAAACCCGCCCCTGCCAAAGAATCCAACAAATTTGAGGGCATCAAGGTTGAAGCCCCCAGCTGCGATTACGGCGGCGAGTTCAAATCCATCGAAGCGGTGGACGAACTGACAGTCAAGTTCACCCTGTGCTATCCCGATCCCGCTTTCCCCTCCAAAGTGGCCTTCAACGTCTTCTCGATCGTTGACAAGGGTTACCTGGATGGCATCGGCGGCGATTCGATCAAGATGAGCGACCAGCCCAACGGCACCGGTCCCTTCAAACTGGTCTCCTGGACGCGCGGTGACAACGTCACTTACGAAGCCAACCCCAATTACTGGGGCGAGAAACCCGCCTACAAGACCCTCATCTTCCGCTGGTCCGAACAGTCTGCTCAGCGTTTGCTGGAGCTCCAGTCCGGTCAGGTGGATGGCATTGACAACCCCGCTCCGGAAGATTTCGAAACCATCTCCGGCGATTCCAGCCTGCAACTGATCCCCCGCGACGCCCTGAACATTTTCTACATTGGCTTCAATGTGGACATGGCGCCCTTCAACAATGAGAAGGTCCGCCAGGCCTTCGCCCAGGCGATTGACCGCCAGCGCATCGTGGACCAGTACTATCCCGGTGGCTCGCAGGTTGCCAATGTGTTCGTGCCCCCGGCGATGAAACCCGGTCACTCGGACACCCCGAAGTACTACGAGTACAACCCGGATGCTGCCAAGGCGCTGCTTGAAGAAGCCGGCTTTGACTTCACCCAGGAAGTGCCGCTGTCCTTCCGCAACGTGGTGCGCGGTTACCTGCCCACCCCCGACAAAGTAGCCCAGGAAATCCAGGCTCAGCTCGCCGAAATCGGCGTGACGGTCAAACTGGACCAGATGGAATCTGCGGCTTTCATCGACGCGACTTCCGCCGGTCAGAAAGCCTTCTACCTGTTGGGCTGGGGCGCTGACTACCCCGATGCGACCAACTTCTACGATTATCACTTCGCCAACGCCAACAACCTGCAGTTCGGCACCGAATTCCCGGACATTGTTGAGCCGATCTCCGCTGCGGCCAAGATCTTCGATCCGGCTGAGCGCCAGAAACTGTATGACGTGGCCAATGAAAAACTCAATGAACACGTCCCGATGATCCCCGTGGCGCACGGCGCTTCTGGCGTGGCCTTCAAGGCTTCGGTTGAGAAAGCCATGACCGGCCCGTTGGGCAACGAGCCCTTCTACCTGATGAAACCCGAAGGCGATCAGTTGGTCTGGATGCAGAACGGCGAGCCTGCGGCGCTCTTCTGCTCGGACGAGACCGACGGCGAGACCCTGCGCGGCTGCCAGCAGATCTACGAAGGCCTGTTGAACTACACCCCCGGCGGCGTTGAGGTTGTTCCGGCCCTGGCCGAGAGCTTCAGCGGCAACACGGAAGCCACCGAGTACACCTTCAAGCTGCGCCCCGGCGTGCGCTTCCATGATGGCGCTGCCCTGGATGCGGACGATGTTGTCGCCAGCTTCAAGATGGTGTGGGATGCCAAGGACCCCAATCACAAGGGTCGCACCGGCACCTTCGAGTACTTTGGAGCTTTCTTCGGCGCGTTCTTGAACGCCGAGTAAATTTCTAGCCAAAGGAGGTTTGGGGATCCCCTCCCCAAACCTCCTTTTTCGTTTTTTAACGAACCGATCTCTCATGTTTCAATTTATCATTCGTCGGCTGCTCCTGCTTTTGCCCGTTGTCGTTGGCATCGTCTTTGTGACGTTCGTCATCGTGCGCGCCATTCCCAGCGACCCGTGCAAGGCCATGCTGGGAGAGAAAGCCACCGAAGCGAAATGTAACGAATTCCGCGAACGCTACGGTTTGAACGACAACGTGGTCATCCAATTTGGCCGCTACCTGGTCAACATGACCACGGGCGACTTTGGCGTGTCGATTCGCTTTGGCCGCCCGGTGGTGGATTTGATGTCCGAGCGCCTGCCGGTCACCATTGAGCTGACCATCCTGGCGATGCTCTTTTCCACCCTGCTGGGCGTGGGGTTGGGCGTGCTTTCGGCGCTGAACCGCAACTCGATCATCGACACGTTTACCATGGTAATTGCCAACATCGGCGTGTCCATGCCGGTTTTCTGGCTGGGCATGGTGCTGGCCTATATTTTTGCGATTCTGTTGAAAGATACCCCCTTTGTTTTGCCGCCTTCGGGCCGGCTCACCTCCGGCATCTCGCTGATTCCGCTCACGCGCTATTGGGAGATGACCGACGTGGCGGGGGCTCAAAAGTTTGCGGTCGATTTTCTTTCCAATACTTTGTTGTTCAATGCGCTCATCACCGGCAATTTCAAGGCGCTGGGCGATGGGCTGAAACATCTCATCCTGCCGGCGGTGGCGGTGGGCACCATCCCTATGGCGATCATCGCACGTATGACGCGCTCCAGCCTGCTGGAAGTGCTGGGGTTGGATTACATCCGCACCGCCAAAGCCAAGGGCCTCATCTTCAACAAGGTGATCACCCGCCACGCCATGCGTAACGCCATGGTGCCGATTGTGACCATCATCGGATTGGAGACCGGCGCGCTGCTTTCCGGCGCGGTGCTGACCGAGACGGTGTTTGCGCTGCCGGGGGTGGGCACGGCGCTGGTGCAGGCCATTCTGGCTCGCGACTATCCCGTGGTGCAGGGCTTCACGCTGATTGTGGCGCTGATCTTCATCTTCGCCAATCTGCTGGTTGACCTTTCCTACGCTTACCTCGATCCCCGCATCCGACTGGAGTGACGCCCTTATGAGTGCCGTAACCTTACCTGTGTCTACTTCCAGCCGGGAACGCCTTTCGCCGGCGCGTGAAGCGCTGCGGCGGCTGAGCAAGCACCGCTCGGCGCAGATTGGAACCGTGATCCTGGTTTTGATGATTCTGGTGGCGGTCTTTGCGCCGCTGCTGGCTCCCTATGATCCCTTCCAGCGCCAGCTTTCGGTCAAGCGCCGCCAGCCGCCGTGCATTCACCTGCTGGGCTGCCCCGCCGATCAGCCGGAGCATATCTTTGGCATTGACGGCAACAGCCGCGACCTGTTCTCGCGCGTGCTGTACGGATCGCGCCTTTCGCTGCAGATCGGCTTCATCACGGTGACGTTTGCCATTCTGGTGGGCGGGCTGTTGGGCGCGTTATCGGCGTTTGCCGGCGGCTGGGTGGATAATGTCATCATGCGTTCGATGGATGTATTGATGGCTTTTCCCAGTTTGCTGCTGGCGATTGCGATTGTGTCGGTGCTGGGTACGGGGTTGATCAATGCCTTGCTGGCGATCGGCATTGTTTCCATCCCGCGCTATGCCCGGCTGGTGCGCGCCACCGTGCTGCAGGTGCGCGAGATGGAATACGTGCAGGCTTCGCGGGCATTGGGCGGCGGCGGGCTGCATGTGCTGTTCACCCGCATCCTGCCCAACGCCATCACCCCGTTGATCGTGCAGGGCACGCTGGGCATCGCCGGCGCGATCATCGACGCGGCTGCGCTTTCCTTCCTGGGCCTGGGCGCCGAGCCTCCGCGCCCGGAGTGGGGCCTGATGCTGGGCGAGGAGCGCAACAGCGTTTTCTCTGCGCCGCACCTGGTCATCTTCCCCGGTTTGGCGATCATGCTCACCGTGCTCAGCTTCAACCTGCTGGGCGACGGTCTGCGCGATGCGCTGGATCCGCGCCTGCGCGGATCGGGCAGTTAATGGGGCGTGTCGTAAATCATGCGGGCGGACCAGTCGGTCCGCCCGTTTTCTTATCGACACATCCTTACCCATAAATCGTTTTTTGCCCGGTTAACCTTCTGAAACAGGCTTCGCGGCAGCTTTATTTTCTTTGCCCCTTCCCTGTCAACGGTGAAGGAGGATTTTTGGCGTTTTCCCCGCCCCAAAGCCTGGGGCGGGGTCAGCGGTGGGGTTGGTTAAGGATTGGTTTCCTATCGATCGGAAGCGCTCATCCCCCGGATGGCGCGTACACAGCCACGCTGTCGCCGCGGTCATGGACCAGGCAGCCGCGGCGGGAGCGCAGCACCAGCCCCACGATGAACAGGTCGCCCACCGCGCCGCTGGTGTTCAGCCCGATCACCAGCGCCAGCGCAAAGGTCCAGGCGGGTACCAGCAGCATCAACAGCAGGCACACCAGGTCGATCAGGATCAGCGGAGCCAGGCCAATCACGGTGTAGGCCCGGGCAGGGATGTACCAGTCCGGCGCGGCGGCGTAGGCGTAGGCCAGGCGCAGGGCAAAAACCGGGCGCGTGCGGGTGAAGACGTAGAAAAACAGACCGTGAATGGCTTCGTGCACCACCAGGTTGACCACGGTCAGCCCCACCAGCCGCGCCAGTGTGCCCAGCATGGAGTCGCCGGTAAAGGTCAGGCTGACCCCGCCGGGACGCATCAGGATCAACAGCGCATTCAACGCCAGCATGACCAGGAAAAAGGCCATCAGCGCAGCCAGGTTCAGGCCCAGCGCCAGGTTGCGGTCGCGCAGCAGGTTGATCTCCCTGGCGAGGGTGTAGCCCTCCGGTAGGCTGGGGGTGGGGTGCAGGGCGGTGCTCATGCGCAGCGCACCTTGAGCACAATTTTCTTCACCCTGCCGGGCTGTGCGGCGCACAGCTTGGGGGCGTGCGCGTCTTCGGGGAAGAACACCGCCGCCTGCCCGGCTTTGACCAGCACCGGCGTCAGGCGCGCGGGGGGCAGGCTGCCGTGCAGCACGTCCTTCTCGGGGTTGTAGGGCGTGGGGTCTTGCAGCTCATCCACCCGCGCCCAGCCCATCACCTCCTCGCCTTCGACGACGTATTGAATGTCGATATAGGCGCGGTGGGCTTCCAGGCGCACCGGTTCGGCGGCGGGCTGGGTCTCGAAGATCTGCAGCATGGCGTACACGTCTGCGCCGTCCACGTCCAGGCGTTCGGGCAGGTCGTCTGCGCGGCGGTTGCGCTGCAAAAAGTCCAGCGCGGTTTTCAGGTTGGGGGTCAGGGCCAGCTGGCGGGCCAGGTCATCCAGGGCGGCGACAAGCATGCGGGTTCCTCACGGGTCAATGGAATGGCATCATTGTAGCACAGCGCCGGGCGGGTTGGTTTTGTTCTCCCCGCCCCGCGGGTGCATATCAAATCGGGAACGAATTCACCCCACCCCTGCCCCCTTTCAAGGGTAGGTTTTCAACGGCCAAGGGTCTGGGAAGAAACGACCCAGAGGCAGGGGATCTCGGTTCATCAAAGCTGCCAGGATCACATCCAAACCGCGGGAAAAACAACTGAGGATCCGACT
>JACRAG010000532.1 GCA_016213455.1 Anaerolineae bacterium
CTGTTCCGCAACCTGCGCCTCATGGTGATCGGCGTGCCGGTGGACGAGCAGGGCATGGTGGTGGAAGACCTGGAGCCGCTGCTGCAGCAGCACCGCCCGCGCCTGATCTACACCATCCCCAACTTTCACAATCCCACCGGTGTGTGCCTGAGCACGCCGCGCCGCCGCCAGTTGATCGCGCTGGCTGAGCGCTACAACCTGCCCATTCTGGAGGACGATTACGTGGGGGATTTGCGCTACGAAGGACGCACCCAGCCCGCGCTCAAGGCGCTGGACCCCGGCGGGCGGGTGATTTATGCTTCCACCTTTTCCAAGATGCTGATGCCCGGCCTGCGGGTGGGTTTCCTGCTGGCGGAAGGCCCGGTGTATGCCCGCCTGGTGCGTTACAAACGCCTGAATGACCTGAGCACCTCCAACCTGCACCAGCGCGCGCTGGAAGCGTATGTGACCGTGGGGCGCTACCAGGCGCACCTGCGCCGCACCTGCCAGCTATACCGCAAGCGGCGCGACGCCATGCTGGAAGCGATGGTGCGTCACCTGCCTGCCGGGGTGAGCGCGGAGACGCCGCAGGGCGGTCTGTTTCTGTGGCTGCGCCTGCCCGCGGGCATGGACGCCGGGGCGCTGCTGGAGCTGGCGCGGGAGGAGGGCGTGACCTTTACGCCCGGGCAGCGTTTCTTCGCGGACGGGCAGGGCGGCGAGAACTGCCTGCGCCTGAACTTCGCCGGACAGCCGCCGGATGTCATCGAAGAAGGCATGCTGCGCCTGGGACGCGCCGTGCGCCGCTGCCAGCCCGGCAGCGTAGTTATTGAAGCGTAACTGCTTCAATCAGGGGTTTTTAGGGGGATTTTATGGCAATCGCTTTTGGGCTGGTCCATGATTAATCTGCTGTTGTTTTGCAAAAGGTAAGGATGGACCGGTTCAGGGAGGATAGGCATGAAAACCCAATGGATCACGAATAAAGGCAAGAAGATCCTGCTGCTGGATTTTTCCAACTGCGGGCATGATATTAACAGCGTCAAACCGGAGATGGCCCATGCGCTGCAGCTGATCAAAAGCGAGCCGCCAAATTCGGTGTTGACCCTGACGGACGTGCGCGGCACGCGCGGTTCGCCGGAGATGTTTACCTTGATGCGCGAGACCTCGTCGAAAATCACGCCGTTTGCGAAGAAACGCGCGGTGGTGGGCATCACCGGCGCGCAGCAGACCTTTTTGAACATCATCAACCAGTTCTCCAGCGGCAAGAAAATCGTGCAGTTCGACGATATCCAAGAAGCCAGGGACTGGCTGGTGAACGAGTAGCCTTTTCTGAAGAAAAAACCGGGTGATGCACCACCCGGTTTGGGCTTGATTCCCAGATGCGTTCTGAATATTGCGCTCAATGAATTGCCACGAGCAGGACGGTTGCCTAAAACCGACGACACGAACGGCAGGCGTTTCTTGCAGGTGAACCCGCTTTCGGGCTGGATTTCTCCCAGGTGTGGGCAACACCGGCTCTTGTCCGCCTGCCCGCTATCCAAGGTGGCTCAACCTTGTCTTATTCGATAACGCAAGAAAATCTCGCCATTTTCAAAGCGTCGTTCCTCCAAAAGCTCAAGTTCCAATCGAACGTTTTCAGGGAGCGCTGCTTTGCCGCCTCCCACAATGATGGGTTTGATGAATAGATGACACTCATCAATCAACCCTGCTTGAAACGCCTGGGCAGCCAACTCGGCGCCACCGATGTGGATATCCTGTTCGACGCTCTCTTTCAGGCGACGAATGGCTTCTGGATCGAAGTTTCGCTCGATTTTCGTCTTTCGCGTGGAAACAGCCTCCAACGTCCTGGAATACACAATTTTGTCGGCAGCCTGCCAGACCTGCGCGAAGTCGCTCAGAAGCGGAGACTGGCGGGCCAGGTTGGGGTTGGTCTCCCAAACCATCATGCTCTCATACGTTCGACGTCCGTAGAGATGCGTGCCGTCTGCGCGTATGAGGTTGGTGATAAATTGGAACACTTCATCACTTGGGTCTGTCCAGTCAAACCGACCATCCATATCTTCGATGTAGCCGTCGAGTGACATGTTTGTCGTGTAGATCAAATGCGCCATACCGACCTCCATTTATGAGTAGTACCTGTATTTCAAATCCCTTCAATAAACCGCTGAAGATGTAGTCCAAGTCCAGCGCGAACTCGAAGCTCTCTTCAGCCGCAATTATCGCCCACACACGCGAGTCATACCAGCCCATGACATCGAAGTCGTCCGAAGTCCATAGAGCCTTTTCAAGCTGGTAATGATGGTTCATGACGCCGCCAAGAAGTTAAGGTACCGCCAGAAACGAATTCAAACAAGGGACAATTGGATAATAAAGATTCTTCAAGACTTTCGTGGAGCTATCTTTTGATGGCGCAATGTACCGCAGGTTTGCCAAGAAGTCGAATTACATCGATTCACTGCCCGCGCCATAATGATTCTGGTACGGTTCATATACTGCAGCGTGTTGTTTGGCCCAACAAGTTCCCCCTTTACACCCAATGAACTGCTTGACCAACTACGCGATGCCAATCGCATCAAATGCTTTTCCTGTCCCTCAACGTTCCAACCCTTCCCGCCGAAACAGGGACAACGGGCTGGTGTATTTTGCCCCTGACCCGAACTGATGTTGGATTAAGTGCTAGGGGTTGACGCTCTCCACGATCAGTTTCAGCTCGCTGGCGAGGCGCTCCATGTCCTGCTGCGCAAGGCGCGCGTCGCGCTCCAGGTCGCCGCGGGCCAGCTCGAAGAGCTGGGTGATGGTTTCGGGTTTGGTGCCCGCCAGGCTTTCGAATTTGGGCAGCAGGGGCGTCAGGCCTTTCTCAGCCTCGTCCAGCGCCAGGCGCGCGCCGCTGCGGTCGTTGCCTGCCAGCTTCACCCGCGCCTCGCCGACCTGGTACAGCGC
>JACRAG010000069.1 GCA_016213455.1 Anaerolineae bacterium
ACCCGGCACAACCAGGCGCATCAGCCCATGCCAGATCATGCGAATGGTCCCCAGATTGCCCAGGATGTTCAACATGACCGCCCCACCCAACGCAGGCCAGAACGGGAAAGTGCGTTCGGCCCTGGCCTCGTGCCCATTTTGCCGCGCCGAGAGCAAATTCCACACCGCCGAAAAACCGCCCAAAGCCAGCAGGCTGAACAACTGCGGCAGGATGATGTTGTACGCGGTTGCCGGAACAATGCCCAACCACTTCACGGGCACGCCCACCAGCACAAAACCGTAATAGTAATAATTGATGTACCCGCCGGCGAACCAGGGATCAAAAGGTGGGAAGGTGTTGCTCTTGAGAACGGCGTTGAAATACGAGAAATCCATGGGTTTCTCGCCACCCTTCCAGGGATGCCACAAATCCGGGTTTCCTATGCGCACCAACAGGAACAATCCGAAGAACAGCAGCCCAACGACTTCCACCAGCACCATGCTGCGCCAGTTGGCGCGCAGCTCTGCCAGCAATTCACGCCGTTGAATCCAGCCCAGAATCAGGTTGATCGCCACCAACCCCAGGGCTACCAGCGTGATGGTCGTCTTCGTGAATGGAATGCCGGCTGAACCAGCCAGCCAGGTCGGGTATGCCAGCAGAACCATCCCTGCGGTACGCGCCAGCGGGTAGCCCCGGTCAGGCAGCCCGCGCAGTGCCATGCGCACCGTCGGATAGACCACCCACCCCAGCAAGGTCAAGACCACATACCATAACACAACCGCCAGGCCAGGATATTTGTTCTGCAACGCCTCGCGATCGAATAATTCAGACCAGGTGCCACCCTTGCGCTGTCCATCCAGGCGGTTGGCAGGCAGCAGCAGGTTTCCCGGATACTTGTCTGCCTGAGCCGGGGTCAGGTGCACGACTTTGGTCAGGTCAACACTGCGCAGCACGTCACGTACAGACGCTGCGCTGTAGGAATCCGTCTTTTGGAAAACCATCACCTTGGGGTGATCATAAACCGAGAAGGCTTCCTCGCCAAACTGCGAGTTGAACATCAGGCTGCCCAACTGCGGCTCAGACTGCACCACTTTGACCAGTTCATATCCCAAACGGCCCTGGAACATGCCCGGTTGAGCCACCGCGTAACACCAAAACACCTCTTTGTCCGCCGGGCAGCCGATCAATTCCCGGTAGAACAGCGTGGTCAGCGGATAGCGTTCAGGCACCCGCACCGTGGTACCCCACTGGCGGTTTGAGCTCATGTAGATCAGGTCAGCCTGGTCCAGGGCACGCTCAAAGCGGATGCGCTTCTCGGCATTGTCATCCCAGTACATTTCGAAATTCAAGTCGGTCCGGTAGATGCCGTTGAAAATGTCGTATGGGCTGTACCCATCGATGCCCAACGGCAGCGCATCATCCCAGGAGGTCTCCAGAGCATGTTTGGAACCGTACACCGCCAGTACGCCAGGCCCGGATTGGAACACCAGCGTCAGGTTGTAGCGATTGGTGGTCATCACCTGGACCGCCTGGTCGAGCTGGATGGTGTAAGATTCCCCGCGTACATCCCCGGTTGGCAGGAAAGCGCTGTTGATCACACCGGTTGCCAGCGTTTCGCCAGTATCGGCATTCATCAGACTCGCGCTCAGGATCTTTTCACCTGTACGCGCTTCCCAATCCACCACATGCGTCAGATCGATCTGGCTGATCTTCCCGGATACCACCGGAGAGAACGAGGTATTGAAAGTCTCTCCCTGCCGCAGGCCGGTCACGAACTCGGGCAGCGGCTGCGAAAAACCACCCTGCGCATTCTGGAAAACCAGCACCGGCGTGTCGTACAGTTCAAACTGCGCCTGATCATCTCCAGAGGTGATTTCCAGATAATAGGTTGTTCCAGGAAGGGCCTGCACAGGGCGATCCAACACCGCCTGATAAGACCGTCCGCGCACATCGCCTTCAGCCAGGAACACCTCACTCAAGGCGCCGTAAGCCAGCGGCAGACCGCCTTCATCGGAAGGTTTGTCCAGTACCGTCAGGAGCAGATTGGTAACCGGCGGATCACTGCGGTTGTCTTTGATGTAAGGGAAATCCACCCCAATCAGGTCGCGCTGCGCTTGCGGCGTGAAGGCAAAACGGATCGGACGCCCTGCTGTCATCCGGTATCCCAGGCTGAATGGCAGCCGCATCGCTTTTACACTGCTTCCCGTATCAATCGGCACATTCACAGGCGCCGGAATCGTGTCATAAATCCATCGGCTGGCTTCCACGCGGGTGAACGGCTTGATATAAATCTGCAGGAAAGCATAGGCATACAACAAGGTACCCAACGTAGCGACCACACCCATCCCAACGGCCAGGCTCTGAAACAGTTTGCGTGAGTGCGGCTGGTTCCAGAGATGGAACAACACCCAGGCTGCCAGGATGACCAGGATCGGGTAAACCGGCATGAAATACCGCATGGAAGGTGTGGCGCTGCTGGACTGCCAGAGAACATACAGAGCCGTCCAACCCCACAGAAGGGTGTGTTTGGCCCAATCGCCCCGCAAAATCCGCCAGCCCATCACCAGGAAACCCGCCCATGCCAGCAATCCCAGCGGCAGGCCAAAACCCCACTGGATCATGTTTTGAATGCCAAACCACACCGGCCGGCGCGCCCACTGCAATTGGGGTGGGAAATCGACATCCCCCGAATTTTGCGCTGCCAGCTCCTTCATGTTGCCGACCCAGCGTTCATTCAGACTCACATTGAAAAAAC
>JACRAG010000537.1 GCA_016213455.1 Anaerolineae bacterium
AGTCGGATCCTCAGTTGTTTTTCCCGCGGTTTGGATGTGATCCTGGCAGCTTTGATGAACCGAGATCCCCTGCCTCTGGGTCGTTTCTTCCCAGACCCTTGGCCGTTGAAAACCTACCCTTGAAAGGGGGCAGGGGTGGGGCGACAGGCTTCAAGTGGAATTGTGACCTGCTTAAAGCAGCTGCAATACGATGCGATTACTCATGAGAAGGCAAAAGTTCTCAAGCTTCGTTATGTTTTTTATCAAAAGTGGGAAATGTCTGACATAAGATGCGTTTACCCTAAACAATCGTCCACCAACCGGCGGTTCCGGGGAGGTGGCAGCCCTTTGCGGCGGGTGGGCTTATTGCACCGTCACCCAGACCGAATCCAGGGCAATCGTCGAACCGTCAGCCATGCTCTGCTCCACCAGCTCGATGCGCACGCGGCTGCCGGGGGCGATGCCGCCCAGATCCACCGGGTTGTCAAAGGTGCCCGGCGCGCCCATATCGGCAGCCTGCACGGCAAAAGGCCCTTCGCGCAGGGCGGCGCCGTTTTCATCCACAATGCGCAGCAGCAGGTTGTTTTCAAAAGGCGCGATGGGCATATTGCCCTGCACCTGCACGCTGCCGCTCGCCCCGGCGCCGTTGACCGGCGCAGTGATGTTGATGCTGCGCTCCACGCCGCCTGCCATGCGGGAAGTGAAGCGCACCAGCGCGAACGCGCCGCCCGCCAGATCAATCGTCTCACGCACCTGCAGGGTCGGCGAGACCATCGGGTCGTTGATGCCGTGGATCACCGCGTCCAGCAGGATGCGCCCGTCCCGGATCTCCAGGCTGTTGATCTGCGGACGGTCGTCGATGAGCAGCGCGCCGGTTTGGACGGGCAGGCCGTTCTGGTTGAGCACGCCGATGAGCGAGACAAACACCCCCGACCCGCCGCCGTTTTCAGCCAGCAACAGGGCCACATCCTCCAACCCGTCGCCGTTCAGGTCGCCGCGCGCCTGCTGCGGCAGCAGGCTGGCCAGGAAGTAGCTCTCGCCGGAGCCGGTTTCGCTTTTTCCATCCGCCAGGGTCACGCTCCGGCTGTACTGCGGAGTCAGGTAAGCGCCGTTTTGCAGGACCGCATCGCTCAACACCGGCAGCGGGGTGGCAGTGGGGACAGCGGTCGGTTCGGGTGTGGGCGTGGGCGGTGGAGTCTGCAGGGGGCTGCAGGCGAACAGCAGGCTGGCGAGCAGCAGCGCGGCGGTCAACGCCGCGATGGGTTTCTGTTGGTAGGTCATTGAAATTCTCCTGGCGGAATTATACCCCTGCCGCCAAAGCCAGCAGCGCCCCGCCCGAAACCGCGGCCTACGCGAGAAGCGCGGCACCTCCTCATCGCATGTCGCCGCGAGCGAGCCCTTCCGGGCGAGCATGGCGGTCTCCCGGCGGGAGCTTGGTAGGTCGGTGTCGCGGCGGTAACGAGAAACCATGGGCGCGTGTTTCGTCCGCCGTGACGCCGACATCTTTGGCTCAGCCTGGGTAGGGTGCGTTGCCTCAACGCACCATCATTTCGTTTATCAAACAAGATGGTGCGTTGGCCCAAAGCCGCCAACGCACCCTACGAAGAGCCTGCTGCCGCCGTGAGCGTCAGCGTTTGATGACCACCTCAGCGCTGTCGGAGCGGCCCCACATGCTCAGGTCATACATCGCATAGACCTGTGCCGGCAGCGCCAGGAAGGTGCCGCTGGTTGTGGCGCGCGCCATATAGGTGAAGGTGCGGCTGTTGCGGAAGTCTCTGGTGATAAAGAACACCACCCGGTCCGCGCGGATCTCCTTGTAGTTGTAACCATAATCCTCCCAAAGGAAGAATTCATAATCGTACCAATAAGACACCGTGATGGCCCAGTTCTGCGTATTCAACCCCTCGTTGAGCGCCTCCAGCCCGCCGGGCAGGTGATCCTCGACCGCCACATAATCGAGCGGCTGCTGGGTGTTGACCTTGAGTTCGACCAGCACCAGTTGGCCCGCCTGAATTTCTTCCAGCGGTTTCCTGGTGCTGGGATCGAGGTAGCGCCGCTCGACCTCGATGGTACCCGCCGGCTCAGCCGGGATCTGCAGTGTGTACAGGTCGGCGTTCAGGTCGTAATACACCAGGCTCTCGTCGTTGGTCTGGAGCTGCACCGCATTCTTACCCGGTTTCATCTGGGAGACCGGGATCACCACGCGGACATTCGGCTGCGCTGCGTTCAAAGCGCCGTCTGCCAGCGGCTTGCCGTTCAACAGCACCGCGTATGTGCTGTCCTCAGCCTGTTGATCTTGAAGCGCCAGGGCATCCACCAGCGCCAGGATGGTGTAGCTGGTTTCATTGGTGGTTCCCCAACCCCGGTTGCCCTTGCGCTGCGCAACCAGGTAATTGACTGCCTGCACTATCAGCGGATTTTCCGGCTCGATGCGCGTGTTGGCGATCAGCGCCAGGGCGGTGCTGCGTACGGTGGAAGCCATGGTTTTTGAACGATATTCCCCATCCCCGGTCGAAGTCGACCAGAAGGCCATCTCGTCCTTCACCTGCACATCTTGATTGAGCAGCCCCAGTTGAATGCGCGCCTGCTCGACGTCGCCCAGGTCGTAGAGCGCCAGCGCCAGCGCCGCGCGGCTGAAGGGGTCCAGCGCGTAGTCTTCCTGGGCTGCCAGCGCACGCACCCGCTGCAGGTCGCCAAAGCCGGCTTCGGCCATGGCAAACCGCGCATAAATTTCTTCGCGCGGATCATCCAGTTCGCCCCTATAGCTATACTTTCTGTCAAGCCACTCAACGGCGTTTTGGATGACATCCGGATCAATTTCGTAGCCGGCGTGGCTCATCACCCCCAGCCCGTAAAGTACCCAGGCGGTCTGGTAGGGAGTCGAATCGTCGTCCGTCCACCAGCCCCACCCGCCGTCGGAATGCTGCAGGCCGTACAGGCGGTGAATGCTGGCCAGAATCATCGGATCAAGGGCGGCTTTCAGCTCAGGCCCGCCGATGTTGAGCCTGCTGGCAGCCTGGCTGACCACCGCGTTGGGCAGGGCCCTGCTCATGGTCTGCTCCACACAGCCGTAAGGATAGCCGATCAGGAATTCCAGGCCGTTCAGCAGGGTGCCCGCCGGGGAACGGGTGAGGTTGAGCGTCACCTGGCTGGTTTCCACGTCCACCTCCGGCAAATTCACCGTCAGGATGGCTTCACCGCCGGTCAAACCGGCGACATGCTGTATTTCGCGAATCGCGGCGGGCTGAATGAGCAGCGGCAGGCGCACCGCATCCACCACGCCCTGCGCTCCGGCAAGGCTGATGGTCGCCTCGGTGGGCGTGGAAACCGCCACCCGCACCGGCCATTCCACCCGTTGGGAGACGCCAGGCGGGACGGTGACGGTCTGGCTGGCTTCGTCCAGCAGCTGCAGGCCGGGCGCGGAGAGCTTCACGGTCAGGTTTTGCGCCTGTGAGCCGGTATTGTGAACAAAAGCGGTCAGGCTGGCCTGGTCACCGCGGGTCAGCACGCGCGGCAGCACCGGGCGCACAAAGACTTCCTTGCGGGTCTCGATCTGCGTGAACGCCTCGCCCACCTGGTGCGTGCGGGTGACCGCTTTGGCGGTCAATCGCCAGCTGGTGGTGTTGTCGGGCAGCGTCAGCTCCACCACAGCCTGCCCCTGGCTGTCGGTTTCAATCGCCGGCAGCCAGGTGGTTGTATCGGGGAAATTGTCGCGCAAAACCGAATCGGGGATTTCACCAGCATATCCGCCGCCGCCATGACTGCCAGGTACATAACGGCTTGGCTGCATGCTGTCAAACGTGGTCACGCTGTGCTGCCGCGGGCCGTAGAAGGCATTGAAAATGCCGGCGCCCTCTTCGTTTTTCAGCAGGAAGATCGCCTCATCGACCACCGCCAGGCTGAGTTCAGCCCGGACCGGCTTTCCGGCGGAATCGGTGACGCGAATGACGGCGCGCATGCTTTCCCCAGGGGCATAAACGGCTTTTTCCGGCTCGATGGCGATTTGCAGTGCCTTGGCATCGGCTGTGACCTGTACCTCGGTTGTTGCCAGGCGAAGGAGTGTATCGCGATTGGTTGCATTATAAAAATATCGCCAATCCTGGCACGAATCCCCGCAGTTCGCCGGCTGCCAGGCATTGACGCTGACAAATACATTGGGGGCATGCTCGGGGATGATTTGCGCGTCCACCAGGGTGAGCGGTGCGGTCAGCTCGATCATGCGGGTGTTGATCACCCGACCGCGTTCAAAGGTCAGCAGCGCCGGGCCGCTGAAGGACGACTCGATGGCGATGCGGGCCGTTTCATACGAACGGTAGGCGGCTTTGTCCAGGGTGACCTTGAGGACGGTGTTTGGGCTGCTCCATCTCCAGGAACGAGCCTCCCTGAAAACATATACCCATTGGTTATAGACGAATTTATTCTCCATATCGTCCCGGCCAGTGACTTGAATCCGGTACCAACCGGCGTCCAGGGACAGGGACAGGCTGCCTTTGCCGCTTCCGTCGGTGAGCAGGGTTTGTTCCAGGACACTCTTGTCAGCCCGGTAAGTTACATCGCTGTAGCGCAGTACGTTGATGGTCAAGGACCGTCCGGGTACGGGCTTGCCATCCGGCGTGCTGTCCTGCAGGTTGAGTGTGAATGGCCGGTTGGGGACCTGATAATAATGACCGGTGTCCAGCGCCACGTGATCCGTGGTGGGATAAACATTGAGGGCGGTCGTGGCAGATATCGTCTGCAGGCTGCCGTCGTCAACTGAGGCAATAATATTCAGCTCAACCGGGTCGGGATCGTAATAATCCTCATCATACCCGCTGTGAGCTGAACGATAGGGCGCCTTGAAACTGAAGCTGGCATTGCCCTGCAAACCAGTCCGTTCCGAAACTCTGATCAAAGAAGTAATCGTGTAATCATAATTTTTTGCAACATCTCCGTGCAGTTTTTCTACGCTTTGGCCAAATCTTATATCTTCACCGCCCGCGAGCGGCGGCAT
>JACRAG010000561.1 GCA_016213455.1 Anaerolineae bacterium
CGCCATCCCGCAGGAGCAGATAGCCTCTCGGTGTGCCTCCGGATAGTGTAACAGGAGCCGCCTCCAGTTTACGCACCATCGCTGAGTTGCCATTTTGCCTGAACTGCTGGAGCATAAAATCATACGCCAGCTTTTCCGATTCGAGCTGGTTGGCCATTTGAGCCATGCCAATATAAGCGTGGAACCGCTCCGGTGCGCGCGCAGCCGCCTGGACGCCGATGAATGTTCCCCCCGAATGACCCATCAAGTAGATCTTATCCTGGCCAAAGCGCTGCCGCAAATAATCCGTCACAGCCAGCGTGTCGGCAATCATCTGTTCCAAATTCATGGTCTCAGCCGGAATGTCATCGTGGTAGGACATTCCGGAGCCGCGTTGCTCCCACCACACCACGGTAAATTCATCTTCGAGGTCGGTTGGATAGCGCCGAGTCAGGAAATAGTCGGGCATACCCCCGTGCAGGTAAAGCAGCACAGGATTCTCCGCATCTTTGCTCTGAATAAACATGCCCTGTTCCACGCCATTGATGTTGACAAATACTTTTTCCGAAATGCTGCCTGACAGCGGCTTCCCGTTCTCATCCAGAATGGGAGACGGCTTACCCGGGCTCATCAGGAAGAGAACGCCAACGGCGATCAACAAACCGGCCAGGATCATCAACAATCCAACCAACACCATGCGTCCCGCCTTTCTCATTACGGATAGACGTGAATTTTCATTTTTTACCGATGCGTTCATCCCATCTCCGATCACAAATTGAATTACGAACCAGAATACGCCGCCGGGGTCAGCCTCATGTTTTTAAACCATGCGCGAGAATGGCCTCAGAAACACGTTCGGCAATATCGTTGATATTCCTCAACACTTCAACGCGATCAAACGCTGCCGGCGCGCCCAGATACCCGTCAGCTGAAAGGCTTTTCGTGTGACCGCCAAATAACCAGGTCATGATCCTGTCGTCATCCAACGTGACCGGCGGCAGTATTTTTGCTTTCTCAACATCCACCAGGTGAGGATAGTGATGATGCATGGTCGCGGTTTCAATATCGCCGGCATGCACGTCAGGGACGGTTGAAGCGCTAACCCGTACAGCCTGCGGTTTTACCGGGCAGATATATGCCTCATCGCCCTTCAACCCATAATGCGGCATGACCGCTTCCGAAAATGGGTAACCGGCACGGATAGCCAGGCGCTCAGACGCTTCCTTGAACGCCTCAATCAACACGATGTTTTGCTCGATGTCGCCATGCGCATTGATGCCATAGATTTGCTTAAACCCAAATCCAGCCAGTGAAGTCAAAATATCCACCAAAAGAGCCACGGCGGTTTCTTTCCTCACCCTGAAGGAGCCGATGAACCCGCCGGTGGACTGGCATACGCCCCAGTAGAAGGGCGGAGCAATCACCACCTTGCGCCCACTTGCCTCGATCTTTTGCTTAATCGCAAGGCAATGCAGATGCGCAGTGTAGATATCCGTCCCCAAGCATAGATGGGGACCATGCTCCTCGATGACTCCCACTGGCAGCAGCACCCAGGCGTTTTGGTCAACATAAGATTGGATTTCCGTCCAATTCATGTTCACCATCGTGTCTATAAACATTCCCTCAACCATGGTTATTGATCTCATCCTTTCAAGCATGTCGCGCCTTCACCGGTTGGCAGGGCGTTAATTCCATCGATAGATGGGTCTGTCACAACCGGTCAAACAAATGGGTCCAATAAGATCATTCCTCAAAACCTGATTGCAAAGCCCATTGGACGGCGCGCGACAGAACCATCGCCAGGGCAACCAGCAGCGCCGCGATATGCGGCATGGGTGGTCCCCACACCAGCCCGGAAAGTCCGGCGGATGCCGCCAGCGATAGGCTCCAGGCTGTGCGGACGGGCTGAGCCAAGTGACGGCGCCAAAAGGTTGTGACGATCACCAGCAAGCTTAAAACCCCACACCCGATCTGCGTCACGGTCTCCACTTGCTGTCCAGGCGTGCGGGAACGCGCCAGTTGGCGAAAGCCTCCCGCGAGCGCTTGCCAGGCAAGCCCGACAAGGAAAGCCGTCGCGCAAGCCAAAAGCCCGTGCCGAACCATTCGCCGTTGACCCAATCCACCCTCCCAGAAACTTGATGGTACAGAAACAGGACGGTTTTCTTACAACCCGTCCCAGCGAGAATGGATGGACGGCGGCGAATAATCCCCGCAGTCTATCCATCCAAGTTGTGTTGTTTTACGGCTTGCATATCTATATACGCATCTGCGGGCATTAAGATGCGCGAATTTACCCTGGACGCAAGCTTAACCTCGTCCGGATGATCCGAGATGACGATCTTTTGTTTACTGCGGGCCTCTTGATCTGCTCAAGCCGGGTGGCAGCGACAAGGGGCGCACCAGTCCAATAGACTCTGTTGCCCAGAAATGGCAGGGCGGTTACCTTTCAACCCGTTCCAGCGATCAATGGTGGTCACCATTGTGGCTCTAGAGCAGGTAGCCCGCCGCATACCGGCGGCTACTCCTTCATCGCCGCCACCTCATCCAGCAAAGCCGGGAAGGCTTCCCATACCGCGGCTTTCCATTCTGCGTTGCGGGGTGACGGCGGTTCCATGTAATTTCCCATAGCGGCATCCAGCCGTTGCATGAGCATGTACAGCTTCAACCGTTTTTCGCCCGGCAGGTCGCCATAGCCCTCCTTGAAGGCTGCCCACAGCGCCGGAGAAAGATCCTCGCCGAATGCGGGATAACGAATATTCATCAGATCCCAGGCTGGATCCCAATACAACATGTCCTCCAGGTCAGTCAGTTTGACAACCTGCCATTCGCCGTTGACCCAATCCACCCTCC
>JACRAG010000535.1 GCA_016213455.1 Anaerolineae bacterium
GACCTGGTCGTGGTGGTGGAAAAAGTCAAACAGGTGTTGAACTGACCGGGGAACCAGCCATGGATTCGGTGGACCTGCTTACTGGTTTGCTGCAACACTACAGCCCGACCGGCGCAGAAACCACAGCGGTGAGTTACCTGGTGGATGCGCTGCGCCAATCCGGGTTCATTGCCCGGGTCGACCGCACCGGAAACGCGGTGGGCGTACTGGGTGAAGGCCCGCGGGAATTGGTGCTGCTCGGTCACATCGACACCGTGCCCGGCGAAATCCCGGTACGCGTGGAAGATGACCGGCTGTACGGGCGCGGCAGCGTGGACGCCACAGGCCCGCTGGCTTGTTTTGCGGCGGCTGCCGGGCAGATCGGTGCGGTTCCCGGCTGGCGCATCGTTGTGATCGGCGCATTGGGTGAAGAAGGCGACTCGCGCGGTGCGCGCGGTATTCTCCATGAATACCGGCCTGACTTTGCCGTAATCGGCGAACCCAGCGGTTGGGATCATGTGACTTTGGGCTATAAAGGCAGCGCCTGGCTGGAATATGTCGTGACTCAAGACATGGTACACACGGCAGCCCAGGCTCAAAGCGCCTGTGAGACAGCCGTGCAGTTCCGGAACCGCCTTGCCACCTGGGCAGGCGAAAAAAACGCCGGTTACCAAAAGGTCTTCGACCAGGTCACCCCCTCTTTGCGCACCATGCGCTCCAGCAGCGATGGCTTTACCGATCAAGCCCAGCTGGGCATCAATGTCCGGCTGCCTCAGCATATCGACCCTGATATGCTCTTCCATGCCGCGCTGCCCCTGGCAAACGGCGGCAGCCTGCGCCTGACGGACGGCATCCCGGCTTACCGTGGCGAAAAGAATTCCGCATTGGTGCGCGCCTTTTTGCCCGCCATCCGCGCCGCGGGAGGCACCCCGGCTTTCAGCCTGAAAACCGGCACCGCCGACATCAACCTGGTGGCGCCGGTGTGGGGCTGCCCGGCGGTTGCGTATGGACCAGGCGACTCTGCCCTCGACCACACCCCAAACGAGCATATCTTACTCTCCGAATACCGGCAGGCGGTGGCGGTGCTGCGGCAAATGATCGCCAACCTGACCCAGACAGCTTAAGCTTAACCGAACCTAGAATCGCAATCACCCCGAACGGTTTGTTCGGGGTGAGTTTTGCACCGTCACAGGGAAGTCATTGAGCCGGATTGACCCAATCCTCAAGGAAGGGCTGGCGCTTCACCGGGTCAAACGGGATGAATTCATATGTCGCCAGTCCCTTCACCTGATAAGGATCATCCTTGAAGAAGGACTGGATCTCCGCCAGCGACTCAGCCCGCGCCACAACCAGCCCGCCAGTGCGCGGGCTGCGCGGACCGGACATCAGCAGCAGCCCGGCATCATAGCCGGTCTGTAGAAAGGCGCGGTGCTCGGTAAGCGCATCGCCCAACTGTTCCGCCGGGATCAAATAATTCACCATCACTAAGAAATGTTGCATTTTCCTATTCCTTCCAGCGCGCTCGAAATTCTTCCGCGGTCATACCAAACAACAGGTTATCGAAATACTCTCCGTTGGTGAACACATTGCGCCGTTGACGACCTTCCAGGGTGAAGCCCAGCTTCTCGTGCAAACGAATCGATGCCGTGTTGAAGCTGTACACACCGGCGTTGCACTTCTGATAACCCAACTCGTCAAAGAAGTAGCGCAGCACCAGGCGAATAGCCTCTCCAGCATACCCGTTGCCCCAATATTCACGCTTCACCGCCACCCCATAACTGAAGGTGCCGTAACGCCGAAAGGCATCGTGCGTATTGATGCTGCCCACCACACTGCCATCAGCCAGGGCCATCAACAATGTGTAGCTGTCATTTTCACCGCGCTGCAGCGCGGTTTGTTCGGCATAGCGTTTCACATCCGCGGCAGATTGCGGGAATGGGATGAAATAGCACGCGCGCGCCGTCTCCGTATCCAGGTTCCAATCCATGAAGACCTGCCAGTCTTCCGGCTCCACGCCGCGCAAACGGATTCGCTCGCCTTGCCACAGGTTGGTTGTCATGCTGCTCCTCAAAACAAAAGGGATTGGGGTTTGCCCAATCCCTATATTCTACACGTTCTGCCCGAAAAAAGCCGGATGTTTAGTAAGAAACCACCCGCGGCAGCGCCTTGGCCTGGTCAATCCATTCACCAACCTGCGCCTCGGTCGGCATTTTGCGCACCAGGCTCTTGGCCGAATTAACTTCGACCATCTTGGCGTACAGATTCTCGGCTTTCCGCTGCGCCAACTCCACAACGGTATCCACACCGCTGGCTTCCAGAAGATCGGAATACTCCTGACCGATACCTTTGATGCGATACAGGTCCGCATGGTTCACCCAGCGAAGAATCAAATCGCCGCTGATACCGGTTTTTTCGGCCAGTTCCTTGCGGCCTTTGGGCGTGCTGCCGGCTTCGAGCAATTTTTCAACGCTCCCCACCCCGGCCTCTTTGAGTTTGCCTTCGTAGACAGAACCAATTCCTTCGATATCTGCCAATGCCGTCATGTGTTCCTCCTCAAAATGGATCGATGCTTACTTTTGTCCGAATAGACCGCCCAGGTTCTTGAGCATATCCGACGAACCGCCGCCGCTGATCAGGGCATCCAGCTGTCCCGCGATCGGATCAGGCAGGCGTTCTTTCAAGAATTTGAGCACCATTTCCACCGCAGTGCGCGCCTGTTCCTGCGAAATACCGGTCTTCGCGCTGATCATCTTGACCAATTCATCCATAACAGGCACCTCCTCAGAACAGAAACTCCAAAATTGCAAAAATGGATTGCATCAACCTGTTTATTATACGATATCTGCCGGAATATTATTCACGCGAAAGGCTGTCAATCTCGCAGCCGCAGCCGTAACACCTCATATGGCTCCGGTTCAATAAAACCCACGTGCAATGCTACCGCGCTCGAAGGGGCATTATCAGCCCAGCAATGCCAGTGCGGAGTCAGACCCGCCCTATCGCAATGCTCCAGGCAAGCCGTGGCGGTCACAGCCGCCAGCCCTCGCCCGCGCCGACCCGGCACAGTTGCCAAACCCAACTCGCGTTGATTCGTGCTGGCAAACACGGTCAAGCACCAGCTTACGACTGTGTCCTCTTCGATCACACAGTATCCAAAGCCGGTGCGGAAGAACGAATCGTCCGATTCCCAGAAGGATGACACCCAACCTGCCATCTGATCGACATTGAGCAAATCACTGTTATGCAGCAAATAGGCATCCATACGGCGCAGCGAGAACCCCTCCGGGAGCAGATCGCGCCAGGCCGGGTGCTTCCCGCTGTAGCAAAACCGCAGCCGCTGCGCCGGGGTGATGCGCAAGCCCGGCAAACCCTCGCGCAATACTTCCTCCCATTCCGCCGAACTGGTAAACAGGCATAGCTCTGGAATCCAGCGGCTTTGCGCGTCCGGAAGAACCACTTCACGCAATGTCTCCACCAGGCCTGGATCCGGCGTTCCGGCAAACAGGACTGCATCCTGCCGGTCCCACATCCAGGCGCTGCGTGGCGAATCCGCCGCGTCGGCATACACCCAGGCCGGCGTGTTGCCATCGATGATCGAATCCACCACCAGATTGGTGCGCAAGCCTGAAAACAGGCTTCGCAATCCTTCAAAACGGTCGCGATACAGCCTCACATACCCTCCAGGTGAAAGAAAACTGCTCCTATTGTAGCCCACAAATCACCCATTAATCACTGCAACAACGCTTGACATGCCCTCTCTGCATAAGGATAATAATAGTATATCAATCGCACATCATCGATCTATAAAGGAGATAGTGGTATGGCTACGGCAACGGTAAAAGACCTGTTGGATGCCAAAGGCAGCTCGGTCTGGACGGTAACCCCCGATCAGACCATCCGTGAGGCTCTCAAAGTGATGGCGGAAAAGCATATCGGCGCCCTTCCGGTCATGGAAGATGACAAAGTTGCCGGCATTTTCTCTGAACGGGATTTTGCCCGCCATGCTGTGGAATTCAGCGATTGCCTGAACATGGAAATCTCTGTGCGCGAGTTGATGTCCTCCCCGGTGTATTTTGTCAACCTGGATCAAAGCGTGGATGAGTGCATGGCGGTGATGACCGCGAAGAAACTGCGCCACCTGCCAGTTCTACAGGAAGGCAAGCTCATCGGGCTGATCTCCATCGGCGACGTGGTCAAACACCAACTGGCTGAAAAACAGAGCACGATCGAAACCCTCGAACATTTCCTGTGGGTCAACCTCATCTGAAAGATCTGGTTGATCGACCCAGCGCCGTGTCCCCCTGCACGGCGCTTTTTTTATGCGGTTGGGCCAATCTCCCACGGCAGACCGCCTGAGAACCTATCCGAAAATGACAACATTGCCCATCTCCTTCCCTTGGGATTAAAAAAACAAGAGGTTGGGAGATCGTTTGAGGCAAAAATGCCCTGTGAGCAATCCTCACTTCTCAGTACCCGTTCATTGATGATTCGATGGATATGCAACATGGGCAATTAATGTAGGCTCATTCAATCGCATCCATCAAAATTAGATGGAACGGGTACTCAGGCTTTGAGCCTCGCTTTGCTGTATAATTGCCCATTATTCTGATCCATTGAGGCCGTTTTGGGCAATCTCGCCGCAATTTTCACCTCCGTCTGCTGGACAATTTCATCCGTTCTTTTCACGTCCGCGGGACGCAAAGTTGGCGCATCTGTGCTCAACCGGCTGCGCCTGTCTTTTGCCATGGTCTGGATCATGATCATGCATTTGCTCCTGCAGGGCACGTTGTTCCCCTTCGACGCCCCCTTGGATCGCTGGGTCTGGCTGGGGCTGTCCGGCATCATCGGTCTCGTCCTGGGTGACCTGTTCTTGTACCAGGCATATGTCAGCATTGGACCGCGCATTGCCACCCTGATCATGTCGCTTTCTCCGGTGATGAGCGCCCTGCTGGCCTGGTGGTTGATGGGCGAAGCCCTGCGCGGCGGGCAGATCGCCGGCATTTTGCTGACCGTGGCAGGCATCATGCTGGTGGTGTTTGACCGCACCGGTGGCCTGATGGCGACCACCAACCGGCGCCAGTTTGGGCTGGGCTTGCTGGCTGCCTTTGGCGGCGCAGTAGGCCAAACCATCGGGGTCCTGCTTACCAAACGCGGCCTGGAAGGGGATTTCTCCTCCGTCTCCGGCCTGGCGATCCGAATGCTGGTCAGCACCGTGGTAATCTGGATCCTGACTCTGCTGGCCAGGCAGGGAGGCAGCACCATCCTCCAGTTGAAAGAAGGCAAAGTGTTTCGCCTGATCTTGCTGGGCAGTATTGTTGGACCATTTTTGGGAATCTGGGGCTCGATCATCGCCATCCAACAGGCGCCGGTGGGCATCGCCTCCACGTTGATGTCGCTCAACCCCATATTCCTGCTGCCCATCTCCGCGCTGTTCTATAAAGAACACATTCGCGCTCAGGCGGTTATCGGCACGTTGATCTCGATGGGCGGCATCGTTGTGCTGTTCCTGTTATAATCAGGCCTAATGAACGACACAGCAACAACCACGCATTTTTCATCCACATACCCTATTCTGGTTTACACCCGCCCAGCAGGCACCACCGGCGATTGGCAGGAATTCGACCAGGGCCCCGGCTATTTTCACATCCCCGAAGGCCAGGAAGTGATGGTGCGCCTGCGCACCATCGACAACGCCACCCTGCGCAAGATCGTCACAGAATTGGCGGAATGTCCGGCGCTGGTATTTCTCAACCTGTCTGAAAACCGCAACGTAACCGGTGACGGCCTCGAATATGTCACCGCCTTAAAATCCCTGACCGGCCTCAACCTGTCCTCCTGCAGCCTGACCGATACCGATCTGGTTCACCTGACCGCAATCCCCAAACTGGCGCACCTGGATCTCTCCTATTGCAACCGGTTGACCGATGCGAGTTTCAAGCATATTCGGCAGCTCTCACGCCTGCGTTTTCTCGACCTGCAAGGCTGCATCAAAATCACCAACGGTGGGATCGCCCGCCTGCGAATCCGCGATCTCAAAATTCACCGCTAGGTCCCGCTCAGTCTGATTGTGATGGATGCAAGGATATGAGCCTTTATACAGATGCAACAGCCACGCATCCATCCTTATTATTGAACGGATACTAGTGGGAACTTCTCCCCCGATTGCGCGTCTCTTTAATTTAAAGGTTTCTTTGCTTATGTACCCCACCCAGTCGAATACCCCGACTCATCCCGATTTACCCCCTCCGCCGCAGGAAGATGCGCTGGCGCATTACCAGCCCATCCGCGTCGCACAGGGTAAACCGGTTCAACCGCCAAAATCGCCCCGCCCGCGTGCCCGCCGTCCAGGCTGTGCCGGATGCCTGGGTATCCTGGCTGCCGCCCTGTTTGGCCCGCTGTTGGTACTGGCTGTATTCTTTTTCCTGCCCTACCCCACCCGCATGGTACTCCTGGGTGTGGACCGCGCGGCAGACGGCAGCTACACCGGACGCACCGACACCATCATGT
Organism: Anaerolineae bacterium; assembly: GCA_016213455.1. GTDB lineage: Bacteria > Chloroflexota > Anaerolineae > Anaerolineales > Anaerolineaceae > Anaerolinea. The sequence continues at coordinate 6,487 of JACRAG010000535.1, forward strand.
TCATCCAGGTCAACCCACTCAAGCCGGACGTGAGCATGCTCTCCATTCCGCGTGACCTGTGGGTACCGATTGAAGGTGTCGGCGAAAATCGCATCAACACCGCGCACTTCTTCGCCGAAGCCAACCAGCCCGGGTCAGGGCCGCAAGCCGTTCTGCAGGTCATTCGTTACAACTTTGGACTGCGCGCCAATTACTATGCGCGCGTGCGTTTCGACGGCTTCAAGGAAGTCATCGATGCGCTGGGCGGCATTGATCTCAACCTGGCGGAAGATCAGGGCGGACTGCCTGCCGGCAAGCATCACTTGAATGGCGAAGAGGCACTGGCCTTTGCCCGCGATCGTAAAGGCACGGATGACTTTTTCCGCATGAATCAAGGCCAGACGGTAATCCTCGCGACCGCCCGACAAGTGCTCAATCCACTCACCTGGCCCAGGCTGCCGGCTGCCATCACCACCTTCTTCTCGGTGGTGGAGACCAACCTGCCCATTTGGGAGTGGCCGCGTCTGGGACTGGCGTTCATCCGGGCCGGTTCCTCAGGCATCGATCATCGCACCATCACGCGTGAAATGGTCATCCCCTTCACCACTGACGGCGGCGCGCAAGTGCTGCTGCCAAACTGGGACGCCATCAATCCCATGCTGGACGAGTTGTTCAAACGGTAACACCATCCGCGTCCATCCATCCGGCGCAAACCATTTTCAAAGCATTGGGTGGATGGGCTATAATCGATCGAAACTAGAATCAGAATCCAAGGAGACCAGATGAAACTTCCACTTCAACGGATCGTACCCTTGCTATTACTGGTTGCTTTGTTGGTCAGCGCCTGTTCCAGCGCACCTGCTACAGAGCAAACCAATCTTGAACCCACCCAACCCAAAGAAGCATCGGTTGATCAGCCCGCCAACAATGCAGCTTATCCGGCAGCGGAAAGCCAGCAAGGCACAGAGGCTGAATCCGCATATCCGTCCGGAGAAGTTCCGCCGGCAGCAGGCAACAACTACCCTGCCCCCTACAGCGCTGACACCCGCACCGGCATCGCCCTCCTGGATCAAATCATCACCGCCATGCAGGCGGGTAACAGCCAGGAATTGGCTGGCCTGATCATCTTTGAACAGGCGCCCTGCACCACCGGTGATGGACTGGGCGGCCCGCCCAAATGCCGCGAAGGCGAAGCCGACGCCAACGTGATCGAAGTCCTGCCCATGCTCGGTTCGGAAGGCAGCTTCATCCGTAAAGGCGAAGTGCCGGCTGATTTCCTGACCGGTGGGTACCAGCTTTTTGCAGCCTATGAAGTCAAAGCCGATATCGTGGCCGAAGAATATTATCCGGCGGGTCGATGGGGTCTGGTGTTCATCCAACCCAGCGGCGCATCCTCCATCACCCTGCGCCTCAATGAAAACGGCATTGTTCGTGTGGATTATGACTTTGACCGGCCCGGCGAGTCCTTCCGGGATGCGGGCGAGTACCTGCTTCCACCGAAATGATGAACGCAAAAGGGCGGCCCGGGCCGCCCTTTTTTATTCCCATCACCGCTTACTTTTTCGCGTATTTTTCTTCCCAGGTTTTATCATCCACCAGGGTCACCACCCGGAAACCCTCGGCGTAAGCCATTTCTTTGCCTTTGGCGCGTTCGCCGGCCCATTGGCGGATCGAATCAGCCGGATCCCAGTCATTCATCTGGCTTTTGTGCGCGCGCAGCGCCTCAATTTTGATGTCAATCGTGTCTTCAATGTTCACATAATCGGTGGCATCCCCCCAGGAAGTGACATAGACCTTGCGCACCTTATGTGCCTTGAAGCCTTCCTGCTGCTCGATCTCCTCAAACAGGTTGGGCTGCCCGGCTGCCGGGAATACCGCCTCAAGCGCTGACAGGGAGGCGGCGCGGTGATCGGGATGATTGATGTAACCCTCGCCGGCCCAAACCACCGTCGGGTCGCCCGTCACCACCACTTCCGGGCGGAAGCGCCGGAGTTCTCGCACCAGTTTACGGCGCAAATCCAGTGTCGCGGTCAACATGCCATCCGGTTCGCCCAAAAAGACGATATCCTTTACCCCGGTAATTTCTGCCGCCTTGCGCGATTCCTCCTCGCGAATTTCTGCGGCGCGGGCGCGGGTCATGCCCTCTTCGGCGATGCCCACATCGCCGCTGGTGCACAACACATAGCATATGCGCGTACCAGCCTGCGCCCAACGCGCCATCGTCCCGGCGCAAGAAAATTCAATGTCATCAGGGTGCGCCACAATCACCATGGCGCTCTCCGGTATATAGAATTTGCCGTTTGGTTTACTGTCCATCGATGAAGCTCCTCCACGAGTTCAGGAGCGAATTGTAATCCCGAGTGATGAAAACTTCAAATACGTGCACAAGGGTACTCACCGGCCAGCCAGCGTCAGGAATACATCTTCCATGCCAGGCTCCACCGCCATCACGGACTGCACCGGTATGCCCAATCCCTGCAGCCAGCCGGTGAGTTCAACAGCCCCAAACCCCGGCTGAGTCACCACCCGCACCCGATCCGCAGAGAGGGCCGCACGGAGCACACCGGGCATGCGCTCCACCTGCTCCAGGGCCGGCAGGAGCTGCTCTGAGGCTACTTCCCAAACCTGCCCGGGCAGCCCGGCTTTCAGCCGGGCGGGTGAGTCCATCGCCAACAGCCGCCCCCCCTGCATGATGCCGATGCGCTGGCAGTATTCCGCCTCATCCATGTAATGCGTGGTAACCAGTACGGTCACACCTTCTGCGGAGAGCGCATATATCAGGTCCCAGAAGGCGCGCCGCGCCACCGGATCCACCCCACTGGATGGCTCATCCAAAAAGATCAGGCGCGGACGGTGCACAAGGGCTGCCCCCAACGCCAGGCGCTGCCGCCAACCCGCGGATAAGCTGTGCGCCTGCTGCGCGCGCACCTCCTCCAGCCCCAATTCGCGCAGCACAGTCGCCACTGCGGAACGATCACGCACACCGTACAGCCCGGCATAAAATTCAAGGTTTTCCTGGGTGGTCAAATCCAGATAAAGAGCAAATTTTTGGGTCATGTACCCGACTGCGGCGCGGATTTTTTCGGCCTCCTTGACCACATCAAAGCCCAAAACCTGCGCATCTCCCTCGCTCGGACGCAGCAGCCCCAGCAGCATGCGCAGCGTGGTGGTTTTACCAGAGCCGTTCGGCCCCAGGTATCCCACCACTTCTCCCGGCTGGACTTCAAAAGAGACATGATCCACCGCCAAAAAGCCGCCAAAACGGCGGGTCAATTCATGCGTCACAATGGCCGGGGTCATAACATGCCCTCACTCAAGGCTATAAAGACATCTTCCAGCGTGGACGGCACACCGGACGATCGTTCGATGTGCAGCCCCTCCTGCCGCGACAGTTCGTTAAATTGCACAGACACTCGCTCCACCGCCTGGGGTTCCACCATCAGGTGCAGCCGGTTGCCAAATCGCTGGGCCGACTGCACGCCCGGAACCTGCCGCGCCAGGCGCTGCAGCGCTTCGACCGGGGTACCGGTCACTTCCACCATACGCCCATCCAGCAGGGAGCGCAATTCACCCGGCGCCCCTTGCACCACCATCCTGCCGCTGCGCAGAAAACCAATCCGGTGGCAGCGGGCAGCTTCATCCATATAGGGTGTACTCACCAGCACAGTCAGCCCCTCTTGATTGACCTGACGGATGATCAGTTGCCAGAAATCCTGGCGCGTGATCGGATCTACGCCGGTGGTGGGCTCATCCAGCAGCAGCACGCGCGGACGATTGATCAAGGCCAGCGCCAGGCCCAGTTTTTGTTTCATGCCGCCCGAAAGTTGCCCTGCCAGGCGATCGCCAAACTCGGCCAGGCCCACAAATTCCAGCAGCATTCGGCTGCGCTCGCGCCAATCCTGGCGTTGCAAGCCGCGCACTTCAGCGAAAAACTGCAGGTTCTCCAGAACCGTCAAATCTTCATAGAGTGAAAACCGCTGTGACAGGTAGCCAATCAAGGCCTGCGCTTTTTCACTCTGGCGGCCCGCATCAAATCCACCGACCCGGATGCTGCCCGAATCGGGCTTCAAAGCCCAACAGATACAGCGCAGCAGGGTCGTTTTGCCGGCTCCATCCGGTCCCACCAGCCCAAAGATGCGCCCGGCTTCCACCTGAAAGCTGACCCCATCCACAGCGCGGGTTTGGCCGAAGGTCTTCACCACCTGATCCAGTGCAATCATGGCTTCCTTATCAGGGTAAAACGACATCCGCCAGCATACCGGGTTTCAGCTTGCCTTCCGCGTTATCCAGGCGCAATTCCACAGCATAGACTGTGGTTTTACGGCTCTGGGAAGTTTGCACATTGCGCGGGGTAAACTCCGCCTGGTCGGCAATCCGCGTCACCGTACCGGTAAACAACTCGTTCGCAAAGGAATTGGTTTTCACCTGCAAGGTCTCGCCCAGGGCGATCTGTCCATAGCGATCTTCCGGCACAAAAACCTTGATCGTCAATTGATCAACCTCACCCAGCGTCATCAAAGCTGAACCGGGCAATGCCAGCTCACCCACCGAGAAGTTGCGTGTCAACACCACACCATCCAGCGGTGCGGTCAGGGTCAACTTGCCCAGTTGAATCTCCAGCAGTTTGACCGCAGCGGCAGCCGCATCCGCCTGAGCCGCGGCAGCTTCCACCAGGTCGCGCGCAGCTTGAATCTGCTCGCTGCGCGGCCCGGCCTTCACCAGGTCCAGGTTGGCTTGCGCCACGTCCAGGGCTGCCTGTGCGCGCTCCGTTTGCTGGCGCAGGGCGATACCATTGGGCAGGTCCTGCTGCGCTTCGCTCAGGTCGGTATAATTTTCCTGGGCTGCGTTCAAGGCAATCTGGGCCTGCTGCACACCAGCTTCCGCCACCGCAATCTGTTCATCCGAAGGACCGGCTTCCAGCAGACTCAGGTTGTCGCTGGCAGCGCGTGCATTGGCTTCAGCCGCCGCCATTACCGCCTGCGCCTGGGCAAGCTGGGTCTCCAGCACAGCCGTGTCCAGGCGCGCCAGCACATCCCCGGCTTTGACAGCCTGCCCCTCCTCCACCGTCACCTCCACCAGGCGACCGCCGATCTCTGGCGCCACCTGTACTTCCGGCGCTTCGACAATGCCGGTCACCGTCAGACCGTTCCCCGCACTGGTCGTCCGCGTAAAGAGCACCCCGGCAAAAACCACCGCCAGAACGCTCATTAAAATCCAGGGTGCAAACTTGGGTACTTTATGCATCTTCAACCTCCACTAATCGAGACGTTTCCGGAAACGCAGCGAGGCCGCGCCCATCACGACAATTGCAAACACAGTCAGGGCCGCCACTTCCGTCCAAATGGCCTGCAGCCCGACCCCTTTCAACACGATCCCGCGCACGATGGTCAAAAAGTAACGCAGCGGAACCGTCAGGCTGACCCATTGCAGGAAAACCGGCATGGCTGCTAGCGGGAAGATATAGCCTGAAAGGAAAATGGACGGAAGCACTGTCACCATGGTGGTCAGCATGGCTTCCTGCTGCGTATGCGCAATGGTTGAAATGAGCAGTCCGATACCCAACGTGGTGACCAGAAAGAGCGCCACCAGCACCAGCAGCAGCGGAAGGCTGCCGTTGATGGGCACATTAAAGAGGAGCACGCCCACCGCCAGCACTTCCAGCGTGTCAAAAAATGCGATCAACACATACGGCACAAGCTTGCCCACCACCAGTTCCCAGGGTTTCAACGGCGTCACAATCAACTGCTCAATCGTCCCGCGTTCCCGTTCGCGCACCACCGAAGTGGCTGTAAGCAGCGTGGTGAGAAACTGCAGGATCATGCCGATCAATCCGGGGATCATGTAATGCGAGCTGACCAGCGCCGGGTTGTACCAGACCTGCGTGCGCACCGTTACCGGCGGCTGTAGTGCGGCGCTTTGCCCGCGGCGTGTCAGGCGTTCGGCTAATATTTTGGTGCTGTGCGACTGTCCAACCAGCGTCGCTGCCGCCAGCGCGGTGCTGGCAACCGTCGGGTCCGAGCCATCCAGCACAAAAGCCACGTC